>JBIIMU010000477.1:0-2600 GCA_044337845.1 Pirellulales bacterium
GTGGACAGTGACAGTGGATCCCGCGGGTCGTGCCCGATTCGTCCCTGCCCATGCCCGATTCGTCCCTTTTTCGGGTCGGGGTATGCCCCGGGGTATGGATCGCGCGACGGCGGTTGGAGATAACACGTCCCCGAAATGCCTGCGGGACGAATCGAGGTTTCGCCTCCATCCGATCCCCGCCGGTCCATCCCACACCCAGAGTACTCCCGATGAAGAATCGCTTTGCCACTGTCGCCTGCGGGTTGGCTTTGCTCCTCGCGGCGGCCCCGACGATCTGTCGCGCGGCCGTGATATACGACAATCTCGCCCAGGCGTCCGCGGGCTACGACGGTGTGGGGTCTGGGGGACTCGTCGAGGGTCCTCTCTACGACTCGTTTTCGACGGGAACCGGGTCTGGCTTTCAGCTGACGAGTGTTCAGTTGCTCCTGTCCAACGGGGGCGGATCCGCTGGAACGACATCGATCGGCATTTACAACAACGATACTAGTACAAGCCCGCCCTCGCCGGGGAGTCTCCTGGCAACGATCGGTACAGTGACCACCGCCAGCCTGAGTGGGACCGCGAGCGTCTGGAACGTATCTCTCGGATCCTCGCTGTCGTTGGCTGCCAGCACGCGGTATTGGGTGGGGCTCTCGACCAGCAACAACGCGAGCACGCAGTGGTGGTATGCGGCGTCCGACACCGGCACGGGTGTCGCCAACGAGTTCTTCTCGAATAGCACTGGCAACTTTGTGAACGCCGGTGATAGGCCGTATCAGATGGCGGTCAACGTCGTTCCCGAACCTTCCGTCTGTGTCATGGCCTTGGCCGGCGTGGCCAGCGTGGGCTGGGGGCTGCGGCGACGTCGAACCCCACGGGCTCTACAGTCCTAGGGTGGCGTCATGCCCTGGACGCCTGTCCGTGCCCGAAAGGACCCCGGTTCATCATGCGGATTTCTCTCGAATCGTTGGTCGCGCTGCGTGGCTGGTGGGGCGGGTCGTCGGCTTGCCGGCCGACTCGCTCCGGCCGGGGCGGCAGCCGGACGCGTGCGCGGCGAGGAGTTGGAATCGCGGACCATGCTGGACGGCGGCATGCGGGCGTTTCTTCCGAACCTCGTTGCGGAGAGCGACACCGGCTGGTCGAAGGTCGACAACATCACCGCCGACCAGACGCCGACCCTGACCGGCAGAGTGTCGAGCGCGGCGAGTGAGGCTCGGCTCATCATCGACGGCCGACGTGTCGCCCAGGTGCCGGTCGTGAACGGCATATGGAGCTACACGGTGCCTGCCGAGGCGGCACTCGCTGCCGGCGGTCACACGATCGCCGCCCGAGCGGTCGATGCGTCTGGCAAGGCGGGAAGACTCTCCAGACCGCTGGCCGTCAAGATCGTGACGACGGTGCCCGACGCCCCGACGCTCCGCCTGGGGAATGCCGCGGATACCGGCACGAAGGGGGATGGGCAGACGACCGACAGTGTCCCCACCTTCCGTGGACGAGTGGCGCCCGGCCAGTGGGTGAATGTGTCGATCGCCGGCGTGGCGAGCGGACGGGTGAAAAGCCATGCCACGACGGGGGCATGGTCGTTCACCGCTCCGCGGCTGGCCACCAGCGTGCACGATGTCAGCGCGGTGGCGGAGAACCGTGCCGGGATCCGGAGTGCCGCGACGAGCTTCCGGCTCACGGTCAACGGTGAGCGGACGGTGATGCTCGATGGCTCGGGCGGGAAGCCTGTCGAACTGACGGCGTCGCATCTCCTGGGCCAGGGCTCCCAGGGCTTCATCGTCACGCAGGTGCACCGCGGCACCTTGCAGAAGTGGGTGGCGGCCGCGAACGCCTGGCAGACGATTCCGGCCCAGACGCCCACCAACTCCGCGGATCGCCTCCGAGACCTCGCGGACGTGCGCGCCACTGGCAACGCCGCCGAGCTCCGCACCATCGCGTTCACGGACACCGTCCGGTGGATACCCTCCAGCGATCACGTCGGCATTGCTTCGGCATTCACCATCCTGCCATTGGACAAGGCGGGCGGCGCGATCGCTCTGCCCCCGCAGCCAGGCACGGTGCCGGGCAAGGTTGGGTCCGTGATCATCGGCGACTGTAGCCGGGATCTGCCAACCACGATCATGTGGAACGCCCCGACCGACGGCTGCGGCTGCCGGAGCACCCGATACTCGGTCGAGGTGCTCCTGGAGGATGGCAGGACCTTGCTCTACAACGTGCCGTCGACGGTCAGCGGAGGCTCGAGCGTGGATGTCACCGGAGGCTCGATTGCGGACGTTGGAGCGGTCCTCAGCTTCAGAATCTGGGGTGCCACCAAGAGGGGCGCCGGCGAGGTGCTGGCGTCGTCCGCGAGTTCTTCATACGCGATCGCCTTGGAGAGCTTTCAATCGACATCGCGCTCTTCATGCAACACCTGCAACCCGAGTTCCTGCCCCCCGGATATATGCTCAGGTTATGGAACACCCGTCTGCTGCCCGTCCGGCTCCGGCAGCACGACGTGCTGCGCGACAGGAGGGGGCAGATAAGAGGGCTCGGTCGGCCCCATCTGCCAGCCGAACCCCGGCGCCGTCCGGGATCCAGCCGGGCACGAGCGAACCGTCGAGAAAAGACCCGTGAGCCCT
>JBIIMU010000478.1:0-2599 GCA_044337845.1 Pirellulales bacterium
TGGCGGCGAACCTCCTGGCGGGCGATGCCGCCTGGGCCGGACAGCGGTGGATCTGTTCCGTGACGTCGGCGGTGGCCGTCGATGAAGACGGCACGATCGGCCCTCCCGACCTCGGGGACCGCGAGCGGCCCACCTTCATGCGGATCGACGCCGCCACGAAGGAACTCACGCTCCTGGCGCCGGAGTCGCGCCGCGGCGAGGTCACGAAGCTCGAGACCGTGCACGAGAAGGACGGCATGCACATCCTGTCCGGCGTGGAGAACGGCCGGAACATCAGCCTGATCATCACCGCCGACGGCCGCATGACGCTGTCGGTGATCGCCGACGGCGTGGTCTGGTCGGTGTTCGGCAATGCCCTCGCGGAAGGCGACGCGAAGCCCGCGGGCGAGGCCAAGTAGCCGTCGGCGGGACGCTGGCGGGGAGCCGGCCTCGGTCGCCACCGGTCGGGCATCTGCCGTGGCGTTCAGAATGCCGGAGGTGGGACTTGAACCCACACGCCCTTGCGGGCAACGGATTTTGAGTCCGCCGCGTCTGCCATTTCGCCACTCCGGCTCGTGAGAGCGACCTGTCGGAGCGTGAGCCTACGGCCGGGGATGCGGCCGTGCCAGCGGGCGTCCGCGGCGTGGCTAGAATGCCGGGGTCGGCCTTCCGGCTCTCCACACCCCGAGGCAGAGAATCCCCGTGTCGATCAAGGACGCCTACGCAGGCAGCCAGTTCGGGCTGTCGTTCGAGCTCTTTCCGCCCAAGACGCCCGAGTCGGAGGCGGTGATGTGGCGGACCGTCGATGAACTCATGGCGTTCGACCCGGCGCTCATCACGTGCACCTACGGCGCCGGCGGCTCCACCCGTGGCACCACGCTCGAGGTGCTCAAGGGTGTGATCGCGCGGCATGCGCTCCCCGTCGCCAGCCACCTCACGTGCGTCGGCAGCTCGGTGGACGAGCTTCGCGACTACCTGCGGGAGTCGCTGGCGTTGGGCGTGTCGGCGATCGTCGCCCTCCGCGGTGATCCGCCGAAGGGCGAGACCGCGTTTCGCCAGGCCGCCGGCGGGCTCCGCTACGCGTCCGAACTGGCCGCGTTGATCCGCAGCGAGTTTCCCGAGTTCGGCATCCTCGTGGCGGGCTACCCGGAGACGCACCAGGAAGCCGTCAGCCCCGAGGCCGACCTCGAGAACCTGAAGCGCAAGTGCGAGGCCGGCGGCGACGTCGTGGTCACGCAGCTGTTCTACGACAACGCCGACTTCTTCCGCTTCCGCGACCGCTGCGCCGCGGTGGGGATCACCGCGGCGATCGTGCCGGGTGTGATGCCGGTCACCAACTACGCCCAGATCCGCCGCATCGCCAGCCTCTGCAAGGCGCGGCTCCCCGAGTCGTTCACGCGGCCCTTCGAGGCCGCCGGCGACGACGAAGCCGCGCAGTTCGAGGCGGGCGTGGCGTTCGCCGCGCGGCAGGTCGAGGAGCTGATCGAGGCCGGCGTCCCGGGCGTGCACTTCTACGTGCTCAACAAGTCGCCGGCCACGGTCCGCGTGCTCGACCACGTGGGCATGAAGCGGGCCGGCAGCTGACGCCCGCCGCCACGGCCCTCACCGCGGCGGCTGGTCGTCGTCCATTGTGCGGATGTAACTCCGCAGCCGCTCCAGCTCGTCGCTCACGTGGCGGAGCTTGAGCATGTTCTCGACACGCTTCACGAGCTCGACGCGATTGACGGGCTTGGAGAGGAAGTCGTCGGTCCCCGCTTCCACGGCCCGTTCGATGTCGCCGAGTTCGCCGAGGGCGGTGACCATCAGGATCATGATCGGACTCGTCGCGGGGTCCGACTTGAGCCGCTGGCAGACCTCGAAGCCCGACAGCTTGGGCATCATCACGTCGAGCAGCAGCACGTCGGGCCCGAACGACCCGACCTTGGCAAGCGTGTCGGCCCCGTCGATCGCCGTGGCGATCTCGCAGTCGACGCCGGCCAGGTAGACCTCGAGCAGCTCGCGATTCGGCTCGTTGTCGTCGGCGATCAGGACACGGGCCTTCCGGGGCGGGGCACGGTCGACGGCGGGCTTCTTGGGCATGGAGGCTCGCTCAGGGCGTCTCGAAGACCGACTGGCTCTTCACGATCGCCATGTCGTCGGGGAAGGTGTGGAAGGCGTGCACGATCAGGCTTCGCGGGCGGGTCTCGACGTCGATCCAGCTGATCGCGCCGAGCGCCACCCGGCCCCCCGACTCGAAGCGGTGCAGCAGGCCGCGGCGGGCCCCGGCATCGACCAGCTCCTGCTGGAACGACCAGAACACCTCGGGCTGCACCGACTCCAGCTGGAACGACGTCTCGTAGCAGGCGCCGCCGCGGCACTCCATCCGGTCGCTCCGCTCGCCGGTGATCCGGTGCGAGAGCAGGCGGCGCTTCTGGGGCAGTGGCTGGGCGCCGCTCGTGGCGATTTCGGTGAGGGTGAGGCCATCCTTCCGCCAGGTCACCAGGTGCCCGGCCGTGGTGATCGCGATCAGCGCCGCGTAGCCGCCGCGATCGATCGACCGGGTGGCCCGGATCTCGAACAGCTCCGGATGGAGCGAGCGTCCGTAGAGCTGGAACACCAGCTCGCCGACCTTGGGCCGCAG
>JBIIMU010000479.1:0-2598 GCA_044337845.1 Pirellulales bacterium
TCTGCTCGGCGCTGGAGGCGTCGATCGTGCCGTCGCCGTCGAGGTCGCGAAGCCGATAGAGGCTCGGGATGCACGTCAGCCAGACGTCGCCGCGGCGGGCGAGGATGCCGGCGGCGGTGCCGTCCTCCAGCCGACGGAAGCCGGCGGCGAACACGTCGGCTTTGTCGGCGCGGCCGTCGCCGTCGGTGTCGCGGAGCCGGCGGACGCGGTCCTCGTCCCGCTCGTAGGCCTCCGCCTCCGGGCCGAGCAGTCGCCGGTGGTAGGCGATGCGATCCGCGACGGTCTGGGCGGCGATGTCGGCCTCGACCCAGGTGCGATCGTGCCCCCGGTTGTCGGTGACGCCGCGGTTCTGCCGGAAGGTCTCGCACACCCACGCCGTCCCCTGCTCGTCCACCGAGAAGGCGACCGGATTCCGGACGTCGGGCTCGGCGGCGAACAGCGACACGGTGAAGCCCTCCGGCATGCCGAAGCCGGCGGCGGTCCGGGCGGGAGCGTCCGGCTCCGTGGCGGCCGCGGGGCGCGTGGTTTCCGGGTCTCCCGGCACGGCCAGGGCGGACGCCATCCCGGCCACGGTCGCGGCGATCGCGACCACCACGCGCTGCAAGCGACGATCCCACTGCACGGGTTGAGGCTCCGAAGGACACCGATGTTGCGACAATCGTGGACCAAATCTACACTTCAGCGGTCGGCGGGGGAGAGGAAAATCAGGACCTTCGGGATGAAGGTCATGACCGGACAAACGGCCCAAGCGGTTTGCGGGATGCGGCACAATCGGCCAGGCTTTACCCTCGTCGAACTCCTCGTGGTGATCGCGATCATCGCCACGCTGATCGGCCTGCTGCTGCCCGCCGTGCAGAGCGCCCGGGAGTCGGCGCGGCGAGCTTCCTGCCAGCAGAACATCAAGCAGCTCGCGTACGGCCTGCTCGTTTATCACGATGCGAAGAAGTCGTTTCCGCCCCATTTTTCGCCCGGCGGCCAGACGGATCGGACCGGCGTGAGCTGGCACTGCCACGTGCTGCCATTCATCGAGCAGACCGCCTTGGCCGCGCGGATCGACCTGAGGGGCCCGGCCTACCAAAACTCGCCGAATCAGGCCCTCGGCGCCAACCGGATCGCGTCGTTTTTCTGCCCCAGTTTCGCAGAGGAGCGATCGGGCAGCACCCTCGACGCCGCGGCCGGCCAGAATGCCTTCACCACCCACTACTACGGCAACGCCGGCCCGGTCGGCACGAATCCGCAGACCCGCCGGCCCTACCTCACGCTCCCGTCGTCGCAGGGAGCGCTGGCCTGCGAGGGTGTGCTGCCGCTGTCGCCGACGGCGGTGACCTCGAATCCCGGCGCCGCGACCGCCGTGCGGATCAAGGACATCACCGACGGCACCAGCAAGACGCTCTTGCACTTCGAGGTCGCCTGGAAGGGACTGGAGGAGGCGCCGGCCACGTATCGGTCCTGGATCCGCGGCATCTGCTGGAACAACGACTCCAACTCGTCCAAGAACGTCAGGAATGCCATGAACACGGTCCGCTACAACGGCGGCAGCAACTTCAACGACGTGAGCATGGGCAGCAATCACCCCGGCGGATGCGGCATCGCGATGGCCGACTCGAGCGTCCGGGTTCTGTCGGCCGACGTCGACATGAACACCGTGCTGCTACCGATGGCGAGCCGCGCCGGTGGCGAGGTCACGGGAGCCGAATGACATGACGCAGCGCTCGAGCGTGCGGCCGGCGGTGGTCGCCGTCGTGCTGGCGATGCTCGCCGGGTGCGGCGGGCCGGCGGGCCCGACCCGCTACCGCGTGAGCGGCACCGTGACCTGCGGCGGCGTGGCCGTGCCGCACGGCGAGATCCTTTTCAGCCCCGACGGACGACAGGGCAACACCGGGCCCCAGGGCATCGCGATCATCACGGGGGGGCGGTTCGACACGCGCGGCACGCGGGCCCCAGGGGCCGCCGGCGGCCCGACCGTGGTGCGGGTCACGGCCCTCGAGACGCCCGGTGGCGGCCTGATCGCGGAGCACGAGTTCACGATCGATCTGCCGAAGGCCGACAGCGAGCAGACGATCGAGATTCCGGCGGCCGGCCAGAAGCGAAGTCGCCCCGAAATCTGAGGGGCCGCGTCAGATCCGCCAGCCCGGGCGTACCTCCCGCCGCAGGAGCGCGTCGACGTCGGCCCGGTCGCTCCTCAGCGCCGCCGCGTCCCAGGTGAACTCGCCCCGCACGCGGTAGGCGATGTTGGCCAGCAGCACGCTCTCCGCGGCGAAGCCGCGGCGGGTGAGCGCCGCCGTCGAACCTGGTGCTCGCGAGGCCGGCATGGGGCGTCTCCCCGGGGACGCGTCACCGGGTTTCCCGGCGACGCGTACGCCGACTAGTCTAGTGGTTTTCCGTCGTCCGGCGCCAGCGGCCGGCGTCCGCCGCCCTCCCTCTCCCCGGTGCCCCGTGCGCACGATCGAGATCTACGACACCACGCTCCGCGACGGTTCCCAGGGCGAAGGCGTGAACTTCTCCCTCGAAGACAAGCTCGCCATCACCCGGCGGCTCGACGAGGCCGGCGTGGACTATGTCGAAGGGGGCTATCCGCTCTCGAACCCCAAGGACGCC
>JBIIMU010000480.1:0-2591 GCA_044337845.1 Pirellulales bacterium
GAGATGCTCGCGGCGGTGGAAAAGGCGCACCGCGACCAGACCGCCGGCCGCTCGGGCCAGGGGGGCGGCGCCGGCGCCGCCGCGGGGGAGCAGCCGCTCGTCGACGCGCTGGCGGAGCTGAAGATGCTCCGCACGCTGCAGGTGCGGGTGAACGCGCGGACGCAGCGGCTGTCGCGGCTGCTCGACGACGATCCGGCGGACGATCCCGACGTGCGCGGCGTGCTGGTGCGGCTGGCGGAGCGGCAGCGGGCGATCGAGCGGGCCGCCCGGGACATCGTGGACGGCATCACCGAGTGACCCGCCGGTTTCCGGCCCGACGGGGGCGGGACTATCATCACGGGGGCGGGGGCTCCGGGTGAGCCTCGGGTCGTCCCCGCGCCCCGGAGTCGCGCATGCGCCTGTTTCCGCCCCGCCCGTTCCGTGGGATTCCGCCCGGCGGTGCCGTCTGGCTGCTCGCGGCCGGCATCGCGGTCGCCGCCGCAGGGCCCGCGGGCGACGACGCGCTGGTGCGCGAGGCCAGCTGGACGCCGCCCGACGCGGCGGCCGTCCGCGGGCGGTTTCTCGACTGGATCCGGTCGGCGCTGCCGGCCGGGCAGGCCGCCGACACAGCGGCTGCGCGGGCGACCGCAGCCTGGGAGGCCGTCGGCGGGCCGGAGGGCGCCGACCTCCTCGACGCGGTCGTGGCCACGGTCGCGGCCGGGGATCCCCGGGCCGAGTCGCTCGCGGCGTCGCCGTCGCGCGACGGGCTGGCCTGGCTCGGCGATCCGGGTCTGCCGGCGTTCGTCCGCGACGCCGTCAGGCTCTGGTGGGCCCGCGAGCTGGTGCAGCGCGACCGGTTCGACGAGGCCCTGCCGATCCTCGTCGAGCTCGACGTCGCCGCGTCGGTCGATCCGGCCGCGCTGCTCTTCTACCGCGCTGCGTGCCAGCACTGGCTGCTCGACACGGACGGCGCGGTCGAGTCGATCGACCGGCTGTTGGAGCGGGAGGCCGAGATTCCCGCGCGGTATGCGCGGGTCGCCCGCCTGCTGCGGGCGGATGCGGTGGCCCTCGACCGGGAGTCCCTCGATCACGTCGCCCGACGGATGCGCGACGTGCGCCGCCGGCTCGAGCTCGGCCGCGCCGGGGCCGGCACGCGGGAGGCCCAGGACGGCGTCGTCGCCGCGCTCGACCGGCTGATCGAGAAGCTCGAGGATCACGAGCAGGGCGACGACGATGCCGCGGGGGCATCGGCCGCCGGGGGTGGCGGCGCGGGGCAGGGGGCGGCGGGGCGGCCGATGGACGACAGCCGCATCGCGGGCACCCGCGGCGCCGGCGAGGTCCGCAGCCGCGAACTCATGCCCGGGGAGACCTGGGGCGACCTGCCTCCCCACGAGCGTGACCAGGCCCTGCAGCAGATCGGTCGCGAGTTTCCTCCGCACTACCGCGAGGCGATCGAAGAGTATTTCAAGCGGCTGGCCACCGGCAGGGAGGAGCGGTGAGCGTCGTGCGGCGGCGTCGTGTCGGCATCTGGGGCACGGTCGCGGTGGCGCTCGTGACGGCCGCGACGGCCGGCGGTCGTGCCGCGGTCGCCGGCGAATCCGGAGACGAGGTTCGCGTGCGGCTCGAACTCGCCGACGGCGGCTCGGCGGAGGGCGTCCTCCGCGCGATCACCGCCGACGCGATCGGGATCGAGGCCGCCGCCGGGCGCCGGGACGTGCCGCTCGCGGAGGTCCGCCGGCTCGTCCGGCTCGAGCCGCCGCCGCCCGTCCGGGGGCGGGTTCGCGTGGAACTCGTCGATGGCACCGGCATCGACGGCGACGACTTCACCTGGGGCGGTGACACCGCCGCGGTGTCGCGGCCCCCGGCGCTCATCGAACTGCCCGGCGGTCGCGTGCGGCGGGTCGAGTTCCGCGCGGCCGATGACCGCGGCGGCGCTGCTCCCGCCTGGCTCGCCGCCGTGCCCGACGTGCCGACCGAGGATCTCGCGGTGGTCGCCAAGGGCGACGCCCACGAGGTCGTGGAGTGCGCGATCACGGCGGTGTCGGCGGAGACGGTCACGGTGGTGCTCGACGGCGAGACGATCCCGGTCAAGCGCGGCCGGGTGGTCGGTCTCGTCTGGGCCCGTCCGCAGGTGGCGGCGACGGGCGCCCGCGTCGCGCTCGTCGGGGGCGGCCTCGTGGCGTCGACCGTCGAACTCGCCGGACGCGATCTGGCCATCGACGGCGGCGTCCGCGTGCCGGTGGGCCTCCTCGAGTCGATCGACTTCGCCGCGGGCCGCACGGTGCCGCTCGGCGACCTGAAGCCCGAGCGGGTGGAGACGGAGCCGTTCGTCGGCGGCCTGGCCCGCGTCGAGGGCGTGGCGGCGTTCTTCGCGCCGCGGTTCGAGCCGCCCGCGGCCGGTGCGACGGCGCCGACGCTGATCGTGCGGCCCCGGACGCGGGCCGCGTGGCCGGTGCCGGCCGGCGCGCGGCGGTTCCGCGCCGTGGCCGTGCGGGCCGACGGGGCCCGGACGCACGCGGCGGTGCGGGTCGCCGTGCGGGCCGACGACCGTGCGGCGCGGGAGGTCGTGCTCGATGCGGCTTCCGCGAACGGCGTGCCGCTCGACGTCGATG
>JBIIMU010000481.1:0-2586 GCA_044337845.1 Pirellulales bacterium
GCGGTCGCTCCGCGGTCCTTTTATGAGGCCTTACCGCCGCGGACCGAAGAGCTGCGACCGCCGCGGCCGCGATCGGCCCGCCGCAAACCCCACCAGCGCCGCCAGCAGCGACAGCCCCGCCGCGATCAGCCACCGCCGCCGCTGCTCCTGACGCCGCACCTCGCCCCGCGCCGTCGCGGCCCGGAGATGCTGCGTGGCATCGCGAAGCCGCGTGGAGGTCGCCCGGCCCGTCAGCCGGCCCGACGGCAGCGGCATGGAGCCCACCGCCGACGACGAGCCCGACCACACCGGCTCCCCCTCCGGCCACGCCAGCGGCGACCCGCTCGCGCGGGGGCCGAGCGCCAAGAGCGCCTCCAGCTGCTCCACCGATTCGAGCAGCGCCTGCGGCGACTGGAACCGGCCGCCAGGCTCCTTCGCGAGCAACCGGTCGACGATGTCGCAGAGGCCCGCCGGCAGATCGGGCCGCCGCGTCGCCAGCGGCACGAGCGGTTCGCGGATGTGGGCCATCACGACCGACACCGCCGACGGGCCGGAGTAGGGCGGCTGGCCCGCCAGCAGGTGATGCAGCGTGGCCCCCAGCGAGTAGAGGTCGCTGCGGGCATCGACCGGCCTGCCCTCCCCCTGCTCCGGGCTCATGTAGAGCGGCGTGCCGAGCGTCATGCCGTCTTGCGTGAGGTCGAGGCTCTCCGACAAGACCCGCGCCAGGCCGAAGTCGGCCACCTTCACGTCGCCGGCCAGCGTGAGCAGGAGGTTCTCCGGCTTGATGTCGCGGTGCACGATCCCCTGCTCCGCGGCCCGCACCAGCGCCGACCCCACCTGGTTCAACACCCAGATCGCCTGCCGCGCGTCGAGCGGCCCGCGGAAGTGCAGCCAGGCCTTGAGCGACGGTCCGGCGACGTACTCCTCGGCGAGAAAATGAACGCCGTCGATGCAGGCCACCTCGTGGATCTGCACGATGTGGCCATGCACGAGCGAAGCCGCCGCCCGCGCCTCCTGCTCGAACCGCTCGACCGCGGCGGCATGCCTCGCGGTGCCGGGCCGCAGCACCTTCACCGCGACCTGACGGCCGAGCGACGTCTGCTCCGCCAGATACACGTCGGCCATCGCGCCACTACCCAGCCGATGCGCGAGCCGGTATCCTCCGAGGCTGCGCCCGGAAAGATCCTGGTCGGCGACGCGTCCTGAGGGAGGCGGATCCATCGGGAAGAGTATCGACGGGCCGCAGCGGGTCGGCAAACCGGCCCCGAGTTCCCCCGTCCGATCCCCCTGCCCCACGGAACCTCACGATGCCCAAGCCCAGCCCCGCTCAGCTCCAAGCCGCCGCCAAGGCCGTCGACCTCGATGGCTTCGACTACGAGGTCGTGCTCGACACGTCGCTGGGCAAGATCCGCCTGAAGCTCGACCCGAAGGTCGCGCCGGGCCACGTCCGCAACCTGGTCGCGCTCGCCGAGAGCGGCTACTACGACGGCGGCTGCTTCCACCGGATCATCAAGGGCTTCATGATCCAGGGCGGCTGCCCCGAGGGCACGGGCACCGGCGGTCCGGGTTACAAGATCCCGGCCGAGTTCAACGCCACGCCCCACGAGCCGGGCGTGCTCTCCATGGCCCGCACCAACGACCCCAACTCGGCCGGCAGCCAGTTCTTCATCTGCCTCGAGCGCGTGCCCCATCTGGACCGGCAGTACACCGCGTTTGGCCGCACCGCCGACGACGCGAGCCTGCAGGTCGTCAAGTCGATCGGGAGTGTCCGCACGGCTGCCAGCGACCGGCCCGTCGAGCCCGTGATCATCACGAAGGTCACGGTCGTCAAGACGCCGAAGTCGTGATCCGGCCCGCCCTCACGCGGGGCGGCGGCCACCGAAGATCGTCCTGAGCCCGATCACGCCCAGCGCGAACCCGCCCGCTGCCGAGAGCAGCGCGGCGCGGTGCACGTAGGGATCGGGCATCCAGGCCGGCAGGCCCAGGCCGGCGAGCGGCGACGGCTCCGGGGGTGCGACCGCCGCAGGGTGCGGCCAGGCGCCGACCGGAGGCACGCCCGCCGGCGGAGGCACGCCCGCCGGCAGGGGCGCGGGCGGTGTCTGGGCGACCGGGGCCGCGGGCACGTGGCTCGAACGCGTCTCGACCGCCGACACCGGCAGCGCCGCGATCCGTTCCGCGGACGAGGTGTCACCCGAGACGGTCGATGCCGCCACCGCGGCCAGGTCGACGACGGGGGGCGTGAATCCGCTCGACCCGACGCTCGCCAGAAACGCCTTCACACGGGTCGAGCAGCTGCCGATCGTGCGGCCCTCGTTCTGCCCGAAGAGCACGCCCGCCAGTTCCCGACGCTCGTTGAAGATCGGCCCTCCCGAGTCGCCCTGCCGGGCCGTCGCCTCGAGCTCCACGAACTCCTTGGGGTAGCCCGTGCCGGGCGAGAGATACTCCGTGCAGCGGCCGGTCTGCTCGCGATACACCCCGCGGCCAAACCCGCCGATGGTGAGCGACTCGCCGGGCTGCGGCGGCGTGGCGGCGACGGAGACGGGCACGGCATTCGGTTTCCAGATCACGACCGCCGCGAGATCCCAGGCCTCGTCCTGCCGGATCACC
>JBIIMU010000482.1:0-2578 GCA_044337845.1 Pirellulales bacterium
GTGTCGGGGGCGGTGACGAACTCGTTGACGAGATCGGTGACGTCGTCACGGGAAAGGGTGTCGCGGAGTTCTGCGCCGCGGTTCTTGGACTCGATCGTGACAGGCGACCATCCGGCCGCGGCCACCGACTGAGTTGCAGAACCGCTCTTGGTGAACTCGAGCGCCGGCTGGCCGTCTGCCGTCGGAATGAATCGTGAGAGCGTCAATGTCACAACGCCATTAACGGTCTCCTGGGCGAGCACGATCGTGCCACTCGGGACGCCTGCGCCGCTGACTGCGTAATCCTTGAGCGTTGGCCCGGTGTACGCGTTGAGCGTGAGTTTGTAGTTGCTTGGGTAGACGTCCGCCGTAAACCGATCGAGTCCATCAGCGCCCGAGATCCGATCGATGTCGGGGCCGCCGATGAGCGTGTCGGCACCGTCGCCGCCGGTGATCCAGTCGCGGTCGAAGTTGTCGTAGATGACGCGGGTCTGGCCGGCTTCCGGGGCGATGAAGTCGAGGGCGAATGGCTCGGGCGTAACGTCAGTGGCTGCTCCGTTCTTCGCGTAGGCCCGGAGGTAGTAGGTGCCGGCGTCGTACCGCCGGAAGTCGACCGCCGTGGCGCCCTGCCGCAGGAGCACGCCCGACGCGTCGAGCACGTCCACGAGCACGCCCTGCTGCCGCAACGCCGTCGGCGTCACATCAAGCCTCGTGACGGCAGGAACTGTCTGGTCGAGATTCCGGTCGAGCGATGTGGTGAGCGCGAGCGTGGTGGGGGCCTCCGTCGGCAGCTCGATGCGGACCGTGAGCTTCGTGTGGCCGAGCCGAATGAACTCGCGAACCGCATCGGTGAGCTTGGGGCTCGATACAGTGGCGGTCCTCGTGTTGGCGAGGAGCTGTTGCTGCCAGCGCCACTTCCAGTCGCCGGGGACGGCCCAGGCGTCGTCGGCCTTGCCCGTGGTCGAGGTCGAGCCGCTAATGACGTTGTCGCCCTCGTCGGGTAGGACGGTGAATGTGGCCTCCGTGTTCGTGCTCAGCGCGTAGCCCAGGACGAGGCTCGCCGTGCCGATCAGGCCCTCGAGATCCACGCGGGCACGGAGCAACGACGACAGATCGAACTCGAGGATGCCCTGCTTGGCCGGCGTGACGCCGATCGTCGGCACGGCCGGCGAGGACGAGGGCGTTCCCACGCCTTCTGGGCCGGTCGCCGTGATCAGCCCGGCCCGCTCCGGCGCGATCGACGTCACGTCCTCGGGGCCGCCGATCACCGTGAAGACGCCGTTGACTGTCGTGTGCGAATACACCGTGAGCACGTCGCCCGGCAGGCCGTCGCCGAGCGTGGTGAAGGTGTACCACTTCTCGTCCGTCGGGCTTGCGAGCAGTTGATCGGTCTTGCGATAGCGGCCGGCAAGGAAGCTGCCGCTGCCCGTCACGGAGACGTTGGCCAATTCCTTGGGGTCGCTCAGCTTGTTGAACAGGCTGCTCTGGGCCCGGCCACCCGCCACGATGATCGCGCGGCTGCCGGTCGTGATGGCCGGCCCGTAGCCCAGGATCAGATCGTCGCTCCTGTCGCCGTCGGTGTCGGCGAGGCGGATCGAATCGTAGAGGAACGTGTCGGTGGAGCCCTGGGGCAGGCCGACGGTGATCGTCTGGCGGGCCGCCGCCTCCGCGACATCGGTGACGATGGATACGACCGACGGCGTGACGCCTGACTGAAGAATCGCAATGTCGCGTTGGCCGTTGCCGTTGAAGTCGCCACCGACGACCGTGACCTTGGCATTCGCGGCCAGAATCGGCGATGTGAACTGGTCGAGCAGCGTCGCTGGGAACGTCGTGTTCGTGACACCGCCCTTGTAGATGCGGACGTTCGGACTCGTCGCCGTGACAACCGCGAAGTCGTCGAAGCCGTCGGCGTCGATGTCGCCGATAGGGAAGATGCTTCCAGACGTGGGGGAATTGAGGATGGTAAACGTTTGCCGGTTGCCTGGGGCGGCCCCGGTCAGGGCGGAGACCTGGATCCCGGTGGAACTGACGATGCCGAGGTCGTCGCGGCCATCGCCGTTCACGTCGCCGAGAACGACTGGTGCTGACGAAATCGTGCTCCAGGTTGCCACAGGCGTTGTGTTCCACACCTGAGTCGTGGCGTTGAACTCGTACACCCTTGCTACGGCGGATGTGGGTTGGCCAGCTACCGCAGGTGACGCGAGCATCAGTTCGCTGCGGCCGCGCTGGTTGGACTTGTCGGCGATGACGCCGTCCCAGTCGAGCAGTGAAAATGCTGGCTGCGTCGGAAAGGTATCGATGAGCGTTTGCCGGAACCACCGCAGCGAGTAGTCGTCGCCGCCGGTCGCGGCGGTCGTGATCGACACCGTGGTGTTCGAGAGCGAACGTGGCCAGACCTTGCTGTTTTGCTGCGAGATCGTGGTGACCACCGACGAAGTCGTGGAGGCATACCGCACGAACACGAGATCCGCAACGCCGTCGCCGGTCACGTCGCCGCTGCCCTCGGCGAGCGTGCCGAAGTCGGTGAGATTCACGACGACGTCGGCGACGTCGCGGGCCGCCTGCGAACCCGCGGCCATCACGGGCCCGAAGAAGA
>JBIIMU010000484.1:0-2574 GCA_044337845.1 Pirellulales bacterium
GCCTTCGCAGGGAACTCGCATGGCCGCCCGCACCCCGTCCGCCTCCGGATCGCCCGACCGTGCCCCGTCCGTCGCGCCGGCGGGGTGGTTCGACCGACTCGACTGGCTCGTGCTGGCCGGGCTACTCGGGATCGTGGCCTTCGGCTGGTGCCTGGCCAACGACAAGTGGACGCCGGCCCAGTGGGCCCTGCCGTCGGCCTATCTCGATCCCGAGAAGTGCGACGTGATCCACGCCCTGGCGATGATGAAGGCCGCCGGCGAGGGTGAGTTCGTGCCGCTGGCATGGAAGCAGGTCTCGCGGCTCGGCGCTCCCGAGGCGGCGAACTGGAACGACTGGCCGCTCATCGAGGAGATGCAGGTCGTCGTGTTCGGGCTGCTCGGCCGCGCGTTCGGCCTGTTCGGGGCCCTCAACCTCGGGATGCTGATCGGCCACTGGGCCGCCGCGGCCACGTTCTACGCGGTCGCCCGGGCGCTCGGCTGCCTGCGACCGTGGGCCTTCGTCGGCGGCCTCGCCTATGGCCTCGCGCCGTTCCTCTTCGCCCAGTCGCCGCATCACATCACCACCGAGTATGTCTGGCATGTGCCGCTGTTCATCCTCGTCTGGAAGTGGGTGTCGACCGACGGCGAGCTGGCCTGGGGGTCGCGCCGCTTCTGGGCGGCGGTCGCCATCGCGGCGATCACGGGCCTCCAGAGCCCCTACTTCACGAACGTCTTCTGCCAGCTCACGCTCCTCGGCGGCGCGACGCTCGCCTGGCGGAAGCGGTCGTTCGCGGCCCTGAAGCCGGCGCTGGCGGTGATCGCCGCGGCGGCGATTCCCTTCGTGCTCATGAACCTCGACACCTGGACCTACCGGATGGCCAACGGTCCCAACCAGGGGGCCCTGTCGCGGGAGTACAAGTGGATGGAGATCTACGGCCTCAAGCTGGTCGACCTCGTGATTCCGCCCGTCACGCACCATGCGGCCGGGTTCGCGGCGTTCGCCACGGCCCATCGCTCGGGGGCGCCGCTGCTCGACGAGGGCTCCTATCTCGGCCTGGTGGGCATCGCGGCCCTGGCGCTGCTGGTCGTCGTCGCCGCCCGCGGCATGGTCGACAGGGGCTCGATGCCCGCGGCCGCCTGGCAGGTGCTCTGGATCGTGCTCACCTTCACCACCGGCGGGCTCAATGCGATCCTCGGGGCCTTCGGGTTCACGCTCTTCCGCACGGGCTGCCGCTACAGCGTGGTGATCCTGGCGATCGCGCTGGTGCACGCGGCCGGGTGGCTCTCCCGGCGGCAGCGGCATGCCGAGGCGGGGACGGCCTCCGACACGCTGCGGGTGGGCGTGATCACCGCCGTGATCGGCCTCACGTTCCTCATCCTCTGGGACCAGGTGCCCCGCGGGCCGACGGCCGAGCAGCAGGCGCTGATCGCGCGGCAGGTGGAGGCCGATCGGGCGTTCGTCGCCGACCTCGAGACGATGCTCCCGGCGGATGCGATGGTCTTCCAGGTCCCCGTGATGGACTTCCCGGAGTCGCCGGCGCCCGGCATCCCGTCGTACGACCACTTCCGCCCCTACCTCCACGGAAGCCGCCTGCGGTACTCCTTCGGCTCGATGAAGGGGCGGCCCCGGGACGAATGGCAGAAGGCCGTGCAGGCGAAGCTCATCGAGGGCGCGGTGCCCGACCAGCAGGCGCAGAAGATCCGCTTCAACATCGCCAACGTCAACAGGGCGGTCGACGAGCTCCAGAAGCGCGGCTTCGGGGCGATCTACGTGAACCGCAACGGCTTCCCCGACCGGGGCAGGGGGCTCGTGGAGGCGCTGGCCGAGCTCGGCTTCGATGCGCCCCCGATCGAGAGCCCGCTCGGCGACCTGGCGTGCATCCCGATCGGCACGCCCGTCGCGGCCGGGAAGTGACGCCGTGGACAGGTCGCTCCTGCGGACCGCGGCGATCCTCGCCGGGATCACGGTGGCCGTGTTCTCGGCCAGCCTGACGGCCGACTTCGTCTACGACGCGCGGCTGCAGATTCTCACCGACCCCTTCCTGCACGACCCGCGGAACTGGGCGAACGTGCTCACGTTCCGCGTGCTCGGGCTCGACGTGCTCGACTTCAACCGGCCGGTGCACCTCGCGTCGCTGCTGCTCGACGCGACGGTCTGGGGCCGGAACCCGTTCGGCTATCACCTCACGAGCATCCTTCTGCACGCGGCGAACGTGGTGCTCGTGTGGCTCGTGGTGCGGGCGCTGCTGGGTGGCCCGGCCGCGGGCCCGCGGGCCACGCACCCGCTGGTGCCGATCGTCGCGGCCCTGTTCTTCGCGGTGCACCCGGTGGTCACGGAGGCCGTGTGCGAGCCGACCTTCCGCGAGGATCTGCTGGCGGCGACGTTCACCCTCGGGGCGGTCGTGCTCGCGGCCCGTCACGTCCCGCAGCAGGGGGCCGACGTCGGCCGCGGGCTGGCGTGCGCGGCCTCCTGCCTGCTCGCGGTGGCGAGCAAGGAGTCGGGGGTCGCGGCCCCGTTCGTGCTCGCCGCGTGGTGGTGGCTCGAGGCGCGTCGGGGCAGGGCGGCGGCACCCGACGCCGGCTTCTGGCGGCTGG
>JBIIMU010000483.1:0-2574 GCA_044337845.1 Pirellulales bacterium
GTGCCGACGTGTCCCGGTCGTCGTCCGGCCGCACGATCCGCATCCGCGGCCGGCGGGAGAAGCGGCGGGCCCAGGCCGTGGGCACTTCGACGAGCCCGTCGAGATTCCAGCCCCGCCAGGCGTAGAGCACGCCGAACAGGGCCCCGGCGAGATGCGCGACGTGGGCCACGTTGCTCGTCCGATCGCCGATCCCGCCGATGTCCGACACGAGATAGAGCAGGCCGAGCGCCCAGGCGGGCACGGGGAGCACACCGTAGAGCAAGAGCGTCTGCCGGGGGTAGTACCAGATGAACGCCGCGAGCACCGCCATCACGCCGCCGCTCGCCCCCACCAGGGGCCAGCCCGTCTCACCGGGATGGCTGAACCGCTCCACGACCACCCAGCCGAGCCCGGCGAAGATGATCGACGCGCAGTAGAAGCGGAGGAACTCGGCCTTCCCGAGGGCGTTCTCGATCTCGCGACCGAAGAACCAGAGCGTGGCCATGTTGAAGAGCAGGTGCCACGGCGACGACGCGTCGTGCAGAAACCCGTAGGTCAGCAGCGTGAAGAACCGCTGCGGCTGCCGGGGCAGGTCCTCCGGCAGGCAGAACAGCTCGTTGAGCGAGAACCTCGGCAGCAGGCCCTCGAAGAGATTGCCCGAGAAGATCAGGTTCGCCAGCCAGATGCCCACGTTGATCGCGATGATCGTGTTGACGCCGCTCCACTCGGCCATGAAGCCGTGGTGGCGCGAGTCGGCGTAGTAGCCGCGATCCTGGAATCCCATCGGCCGGCCGCCCGAGCAGGGCGGCTCCACGAGACAGGGCCAGCCTTCGGCCCCGGGTCACGCATCCTACGGCCCGCGCGCGGCCGTCGGCAACCGGTGCCGGCCGCGCGTGCCGTCCGCCGGGCGGGAACGTGTGCTACGCTCTCGACCTGCCGCCCGGGCGTGATGCCGCGACGCACCGGCCTGTGGGCGGACCGCACACGAACCAGGGGATCCGGCGACGATGGCGACCAATGGCGGGCTCGGCAGGAAGCTGCGGATGGGGATCGTCGGGGGCGGGCAGGGCTCGTTCATCGGCCGCGTGCACGTGACGGCCGCCGTGCTCGACAACCGGGCGGCCCTCGTGGCGGGCGCCTTCTCGAGCGACGCCGCCCGCTCCAAGGCGAGCGCCGCCGACTACGACGTGCCCGAGTCGCGGGCCTACGGCTCCTGGCGGGAGATGCTCGACAAGGAGCGAGCCCTCCCGGCCGGCGAGCGGATCGACTTCGTCACCGTCGCCACGCCCAACCACATGCACCATCCCGTGGCGAAGGCCGCGGTCGAGGCCGGCTTCCACGTCGTCTGCGACAAGCCGCTCACCCTCACGCTCGCCGAGGCCGAGGATCTCGCCCGGGCGGTGGCCGCCTCGAAGAGCGTGTTCGTGGTGACCCACAACTACACCGGCTACCCGCTGGTGCGGCAGGCGCGGGAGATGATCCTCGCCGGTGAGCTCGGTGAGATCCAGGCGATCCGCGCGGAGTACATCCAGGGCTGGCTGCGGACCCGGCTCGAGAGCGAGGGGCAGAAGCAGGCCGCCTGGCGGACCGATCCCACGAAGAGCGGCGCGGCCGGCTGCTTCGGCGACATCGGCACCCACGCCTACAACCTCGGCCGCTACATGACCGGGCTCATGCCGGAGTCGATCAGCGCGCATCTCAAGATCTTCGTGCCGGGCCGTCCGCTCGACGACTACGGCCACGCCGTGATCCGCTACGAGAACGGCGCCCTCGGCACCGTCACCGCCTCGCAGATCAGCCACGGCCGGGAGAACGATCTGCGGATCCAGATCGACGGCACCGAGGGCAGCCTCGAGTGGCGTCAGGAGGAGCCCAACCGGATGGTGGTGCGGCACAACGGCAAGCCGCACTATCTCTACACCCGCGACCCCAACGCCCCGTTCACCAACGAGTCGGGCCGGGCCGCCTGCCGACTGCCGTCGGGACACCCCGAGGCCTTCTTCGAGGCCTTCGCCAACGTGTACCGCGCCGGGTTCGACGCCATGGCTCAGGCGGCGACGGGGGGCACGGTGGAGCGGACGGACACGATCTATCCCAACATCCACGACGGCGTGGAGGGGATGCACTTCATCGAGCAGTCGGTCGCCTCGAGCACGGCCGGCGGCGGCTGGCTGCCGCTCAAGCACCCGTTGGCGAGGCGTTGAAGCGATGGCCGCGGCGTCCGACACGAAATACTTCGTCTTCGACATCGAGAGCGTGGCCGACGGCGACCTCGTTTCCCGGCTGAAGTACCCGGGCGAGGGCCTCGCGGCCGCCGCGGCGATCGAGCGATACCGGGCCGATCTGCTCGCGGAGAACGGCAAGGACTTCATCCCCTACACCTTCCAGCTGCCGATCTCGCTGGTGATCGCGAAGGTGGCCCGGGATCTCTCGCTCCAGGACCTGATCGCCCTCGACGAAAAGCAGTCGCGTCCGCACGAGATCACGCGGCTCTTCTGGGAGGGCTGGCGGAAGTACCAGCGGCCGCGGCTGGTGTCGTTCAACGGCCGGGGCTTCGACATGCCGCTGCTCGAACTCTGTGCCTTCCGCTATGGC
>JBIIMU010000054.1:0-10104 GCA_044337845.1 Pirellulales bacterium
CGGGATGGAGCTTTCCTATCCGCCGTTCGAGATGACCGACCCCCAGGGCCGGCCGGCCGGCGTGAGCGTGAGGCTCGCCGAGGCGCTTGGGGGGCATCTCGGCCGCCCGGTGAGGATCGAGAACATCGCCTTCGACGGGCTCATCCCGGCCCTCAAGGCCGGGCACGTCGACTGCGTGATCTCCTCGATGACGGCCACGCCCGAACGGGCGCGGTCGATCGCCTTCTCCGAGCCCTACCTCAAGACGGGCCTCGCCCTGCTGATCGCCGCAACGTCTCCCGTGCGGTCGGCGGACGACCTCGACGGGCCGGGCCGGGTGGTCGCGGTCAAGCAGGGGACGACGGGGCAGCAGTGGGCGGTGACGTCGCTGAAGAAGGCCCGCGTGCTCGTGCTCGACACCGAGGCCGCCGCGGTGCTGGAGGTGCTCCAGCATCGCGCCGATGCGTTCATCTACGATTCGATGTCGGTGTACACGAACCATCGCAAGCACCCCACGAAGACGCGGGCCGCCCTGACGCCGTTCAAGGAGGAGTCGTGGGCGGTGGGCCTCAAGCAGGGCAACGACGACCTGCGGCGGCAGGTGAACGAGTTTCTCGAGCGGTATCGAGCCGACGGCGGCTTCGACCGCCTCGGCGATGAGTTCCTCGCCGAGCAGAAGAAGTACTTCGCCGAGCACGGGATTCCGTTCTACTTTTAGGCCACGTGGTGCCCGCTGGTCGGCATGCCGCCCGTGACCTTGCGGACGCGGCTGTTCGTGGCCGCGTCGCAGGCGGTCGGAGGCATGCTCGCCGCCGGCGGACTTTGCTACGGAATGCCGCGATAGAACCCCTTGCCGCGCGTGAGGCGCAAAGTGCACCGGCCGCTGCGCGTGCCCCCGACCACCTGCTGGGCCGGTACGTGCTCGTGGCCGGCGGGTACACTTTTCGCATGCCTCGCTGGCTCGCCCACCTGATCGTGCTCGCCCTGCTGGCCGCCGCCGGCGGCTGGGCGTTTTCCCGGCTCGACACGACCTGGAACTGGGGCGTGGTCTGGGAGTACCGCGCGGCTTTCTGGAACGGCTGGTGCATGACCGTCGGCGTGGCCCTGGCCGCGCTCGTGGTGAGCGGGCTGATCGGGATCGTCGTGGCGCTGATGCTGCGGTCGAAGCGGCCGCTCGTCGAGGCGGCCGGCCGCATCTACGTGGAGCTGATCCGCGGCACGCCGCTGCTCGTGCAGCTGCTCGTGGGCTGGTACGTGATCGCCGCCGCGCTCCAGGTCGGCACCGCCTACCGAACGGCCGTCGGGGTGCTGGTGCTGGCCCTGTTCAGCGGCGCCTACATGGCCGAGATCTTCCGCGGCGGCCTCGACGCCATCCCGAAGGCGCAGATCGACAGCGGCCGGGCGATCGGGCTCACGCCCTGGCAGGTGCTGCGGCTCGTCGTGCTGCCCCAGGCGGTGCGGATCGTGCTCCCCTCCGTGGCGGGCCAGCTGGTCTCGCTGGTCAAGGATTCGTCGCTGCTCTCGATCCTGTCCGTCGGCGAGTTCACGTTCGCCGCCCGCAACGTCAACTCGGCAACCTACTCGACGCTCGAGAGCTACCTGCCGCTCGCCGTGGGCTACCTGGCCCTCACGCTGCCGCTCTCGGCGCTCTCCCGGTGGCTGGAACGGCGGTTCCGCTACGAGGCCGCATGAACCTCGAGATCCAGGGCCTCGTTCAGCGATTCACCGACAACCGGACGGCCGCGGCGACCACCGTGCTCGACGGGCTCACGCTCGCGACCGGCGACATCCAGGCGCTCGTGCTCGTCGGCCCTTCCGGCGGGGGCAAATCGACGCTCCTGCGGATTCTCGCCGGCCTCGACGTGCCGGTCGCCGGCCGCGTGGCCTTCGACGGCGTGCCGCTGCCGACCGACGAGCCGGGCCTGCTCCGTTATCGCCGCACCGTGGGCACGGTTTTCCAGGCATACAACCTGTTTCCCCATCTCACCGCGATGCAGAACCTGCTCCTGCCACTCGTTCACGTGCACGGCCTCTCCGAGGCCGAGGCCCGCGAGCGGGTGCGGGAGCCGCTCGTCCGGTTCGACCTGTCGGCCCACGCCCACAAGCGACCCGCCGAGCTCTCCGGCGGCCAAAAGCAGCGGGTGGCCATCCTCCGCGCGCTCGTCGTGCAGCCGCAGCGGCTGTTTCTCGACGAACCCACGTCGGCGCTCGACCCGGAGATGACCGGCGAGGTGCTCGAGATGATCGGCGAGCTCAAGGCCGGCGGCACGCAGTTCGTGCTCGTGACCCACGAGATGGGCTTCGCCCGCCGGGTGGCCGACGAGATCGCCCTGATCGCGGCGGGCGGCTGTCCGGTCCTCGCCTCCCCGCCCGACTTCTTCGACCGCTGCCGAGACGCCGGCGTGACGACCTTCCTCCAAAGGACTCTCCAGGCATGAGCGCTCCAGCCACGGGCGATGCAGGCATGAGCGATCTCGCCCCCGACGCCGACCACGCGGCGACGTCGGCCCTGCTCGGTGCCCTGATCGCCGACGCCGTCGCGATGCCGGTGCACTGGTACTACGACCGCCAGGCGCTGGATCGCGACTACGGCGAGCTCGCCGGGTATGCGGCGCCGCGGAACCCGCATCCCGACAGCATTCTCTGGCGGTCGCAGTGGACTCCCCCGGCGGCGAAGTTCGACATCCTCCGGGAGCAGGCGGCCCACTGGGGCAAACGCGGGGTGCATTACCACCAGTTTCTCGCGGCCGGGGAGAACACCCTCAACTTCCGGCTCGCGCTGGAGCTCCACGACCTCATCCGCCGGGATCGCGACTACGATCCCGCGCGCTGGCTCGACCGCTACGTGGCCCTGATGCTGGAGCCCGGCTGGCACCGCGACACCTACCTCGAGGAGTACCACCGCCACTTCTTCACGAACCTCGCCGCGGGCCGCCAGCCGATCAGCTGCGGTGTGCGCGACGTGCACATCGGCGGCCTCACGCCGGTGCCGGCGCTCGTGGCCGCGCTCGGCCCTCGGCATCCCGACCTGCGGCGGATCGTCCGCGTGCACGTGGGCCTGACGCACAAGGACGACGACGTGCTCGCCGCCGCCGACGCGCTGGTCAGGATCCTGATCGACGCGCTCCCGCGGCCCGAGGCTCCCCCGCGAACCGTCGCCGAGGCCGCGGCCGGGCTCCGTGAGGCGATCCTCGAGTACGGCCGCGACTGGATCTCGGCCGCGAAGCTCCGCTCGTGGGAGGGCCTTTCCGACCGCCAGCTCGTGGGCGGCACGCTCTCGACGGCCTGCTACATCGACGATGCGTTTCCGGCGGCCCTGGCCCTCGCCTGGCGGCACGCGGGCGACGTCGCGGGCGGCGTGATCGCCAACGCCCGCTGCGGTGGCGACAACTGCCATCGGGGCGCGGTCGTGGGCAGCCTGCTCGGTGCGACGGCCCCGATTCCGGACCGGCTGCTGGCGGGCCTCGCGGCCCGAGATAGACTCGCGGTTTCGTAAGCAAAATCCCGGGGGATTCATGACCGCCCATTCTTCGACGCTCGCCTCCGACTCGCCCGCGGCCACGCCGTTCGCCGCCCTGTCGCATCCGCTCACGCCCACCCGCACCCTGATCCTCGACGCCGATCCGACGGCGGCCGACCCGGTGGCGGCCAAGCGGGCGGAGATCCGCCGCGCCTTCCACCAGACCTGCGAGATCTACGACCGGCTCTTCGCGCTGGTCCGCGACGACGCCTCCTACTACGAGCGTCACGAGCCCCTCCGCCACCCGCTGATCTTCTACTACGCCCATCCGGCCGTCTTCTATCTCAACAAGCTGACGGCAGGCCGATACATCCCCGCCCGGCTCGATCCCGTGCTCGAGGCGATGATGGCGGTGGGGGTCGATGAGATGTCGTGGGACGACCTCAACACCGCCCACTACGAGTGGCCCTCCGTCGCCGCGGTCAGGCGGTATCGCGCCGCGATGCGGCAGCTCGTCGACGAGTTCATCCAGACGATGCCGCTGGAGCTGCCGATCACGTGGAACTCGCCCGCCTGGGTGATCCTGATGGGGATCGAGCACGAGCGGATCCACCTCGAGACCTCGAGCGTGATCATGCGGCAGATGCCGCTCGACGAGCTGCGACACGGCGCCGAGCTCACGGCGGAGGAGCGGCGGCTCTGGGCGACCTGCCCCGATGCGGGCGCCGCGCCGGCCAACGAATGGATCCCCGTCGCCGCTACCCGGGTTCGGCTCGGCAAGCAGGCGTCGGACCGCACCTACGGCTGGGACAACGAGTACGGTGTCGAGGAGGTCGATCTCCCCGCCTTCCGTGCCGGCAAGCGGCTCGTGTCGAACGCCGAGTTCCGCGAGTTCGTCGCCGCCGGCGGCTACCGCGACGCGTCGTGGTGGACCGACGAGGGCCGCGGCTGGCTCGACTACACGCGGGCCGAGCATCCGAAGTTCTGGGTCCGCCGCGGCGACGAGTTCCGGCAGCGAAACCTGCTCGACGAGATCCCGCTGCCGCCCAACTGGCCCGTGGAGGTCAACTGCCTCGAGGCGCAGGCCTACTGCGCCTGGCTCGCCGCGAAGACCGACGAGAACGTGCTGCTCCCGACGGAGGCCCACTGGCAGGCCCTGCGGGAGACGGTGCCGGGCGACCAGCCCACCTGGGAGCGGGCGCCGGGCAACATCAACCTCGAGCGGTTCGCGTCGAGCTGCCCGGTGGATGCCTGCCCGCAGGGCGAGTTCTGTGACATCGTGGGCAACGTCTGGCAGTGGACGCGAACGCCGATCATGCCCTTCAAGGGCTTCGAGGTGCACCCGCTGTACGACGACTTCTCGGTGCCGACGTTCGACGGCCGCCACAACCTCATGAAGGGCGGCTCCTGGATCTCGACGGGCAACGAGGCCCTCGCGAGCGCCCGGTATGCCTTCCGGCGGCACTTCTTCCAGCACGCCGGGCTGCGCACGGTGATCGAGGAGCGGGGCAACGAGGCGGTCACGGCGGGCTCGCGGCTCTACGAGACCGATCAGCTCGTCACCCAGTATCTCGACTTCCACTACTACGACGCCGCCGGCTCGGCCGACCCGCTGGGCGTGCCCAACTTCCCCAAGGCCTGCGTCGAGGCGACGATGCGGCACGTGCCCGCCGACCGTCGCGACCGCTGCCTCGACATCGGCTGCTCGGTGGGGCGGTCGGCGTTCGAGTTCGCCCGCTTCTTCGGCCATGTCGACGCCATCGACTTCTCGGCCCGGTTCATCCAGTCGGGGGTCAGGCTGCAGCAGGGCGACGAGGTGCTCTACGAGATCCCGACCGAGGGTGAGCTGACGACGAATCGCGCGGTGTCGCTGGAACGGATCGGGCTGTCCGAAGCGGCGGCGCGGGTCCTGTTCATGCAGGGCGACGCCTGCAACCTCAAGGAGATCTTCACCGACTACGACGTCGTGTTCGCCGGAAACCTCATCGACCGGCTCTACGATCCGGCCTTGTTCCTCGAGGGGATCGCCCCCCGCATCCGCCCCGGCGGCCTGCTCGTGATCACGTCGCCCTACACGTGGCTCGAGGAGTACACGCCCAAGGCGAAGTGGATCGGCGGCCGCCGCGAGGCCGGGGAACCGCTGTCGACCGCGGCCGGGCTCGCGCGGGCGCTGGCACCGGCGTTCGTGGCGGTGGACACGCAGGACGTGCCGTTCGTGATTCGGGAGACGGCCCGGAAGCACCAGCACACGATCGCCCACATGACGGTCTGGCGGCGCCGCTGACCCGGGCTGATAGGCTGAGGGGGGTTCGCACCCCCTCGCCCCGCTCCACCGACGACCATGCGCCCGCCCGTGCCTCCTCCGGTTCCGCCCGCGGTGCCGCCGCCCGTGGATGACGGGTCGCCTGCGGGGCTGGCGGGCGGGCTTCCCGTGGTCGTCAGGCGGGCGTCGCGTCCGCGACGGAGCGGGCAGGGGCCGCTCGTGGGTGTCATCCTCCTGCTCGCCTCGGCGGCGGTCGCCATCGCCGCCGTCGTCGCCTGGCCGACGAGCCGCGGGCGCCGAGCGGACCAGGCGGCCGCCCGGGCGTCGGAGCCGATCGCGACGCCGGAACCGGCCTCCCCGGTGCCGCCCGCGGCGGTCACTCGCCCTCCCGCAGCCACGGTCGCCAGCGCCGGCCGCGCCGAAGCGGCCCGCCCGGAGCCGGTCGAGGAGGCCGCCGAGCCGAGTCGCAGACCGGAGCGCCGGCGGGAGCCGACGGTGGTCGCCACGGAGCCGCCGCCGGCCGCCGACACGGCCGCCCCCGCGGCCGAGTCCGGACGCGAGCGTGCCGACCGCGAGCGGCTCGCCGCCGCCGCGGTGGATCGGGCGCTCGCCGCCACGCTGGCGGCGCTTCGCCGCAGCGATGGTCCGGCCGCGCGGGAGTCGGCGGACGCCGCCAGCGACGCGGTCGGCGACGACGCCGCGCTTCGCAGCCGCGTGGATCGCTGGCGTCTGCTCGTCGACTACGCCGCCCAGCTCGACACCCATCGCCGCCAGGCGTCGGCGTCGGCGGCCAAGGGGCGGGAGTACGAGATCGGCGGCCGCACGATCGGGATCGTCGAGCTCACTCCCGAGTCGTACGCCTACAAGGCCGCCGGCACGATCAAGCGGGGCCCCCGCACCGCGCTGCCCCGGCCGATCGAGCGGGCCATCCTCGAGGCCTGGTTCGCCGGCGACGGCCGCGCCGCCAACCACATCTTCCTGGGAATCGATCGGCTGCTCGAGCCGCGTCCCGACCTCGCGGGCGTGCGTCGGGAGTGGGACACCGCCCTCCGCGGCGAACCGGCGACGGCGCCGCTGATGCCGCTGCTGGAGGATCCGCTGTTCGTCGCCCCGGCCCGTCAGTAGGCCTGGATGAGCAGCGGCTCGAGCACGGCCGGCGGCAGATCGACCGGGTTGCCCCGCATGCTGGCCCCGCCCGAGTTGGCGGCGAGCCACGTGATCCGGTCGCGGGCGAGGCCGATCTCGGCGAGCCGCCTGGGTCCGCCCGCCATCTCGGTCAGCCGGTGCATCCGCTCCACGAAGGCGTCGGCGGCCGCGTCGGGATCGGCGGCCGCGCCGGCGTCGATCGCCCGCTCGAGGGCCGCGAAGCGGTCGCGGCAGGCGGGCCGGTTCACGCGAACCGCGATCGGAAGCATCAGCCCACAGGCCGCCCCGTGCGGCGTGCCGCACTCCACGCCGAGCGCCGCCGCCACGCCGTGCGCCATCCCCAGCCCCGAGTTGGTCAGGGCCAGCCCCGACACGAGCGCCGCGTAGGACATCGCCGCGCGGGCCTCGAGATCGCCGCCGTCGGCGAGCACCCGTGGCAGGGCAGCGACGGCCCGCGGCAGGGCATCGAGCACCAGGGCGCTCGGCAGCGGCGCGGCGAAGCGGCACACGAAGGCCTCGACGAGCTGGGTGATCGCGTCGAGCCCGGCGGCGGCCGACACCTGCCGCGGGCAGGAGGCGGTGAGCGTGGGATCGACGATCGCCGCCCGCGGCACCATCAGCGGGCTCCGCATGCTCTTCTTGATCCTCCTCGTCGGGCACGACACGACCGCATTGCGGGTCGCCTCGGCGCCGGTGCCCGCGGTCGTCGGCACCGCGACCACGGGCAGTGGTGCGCGGCTGATCGGCAGGCCGCGGCCCACCCCCTCGAGGCGGTCCAGCACCGCCTGCTCGGCGTCGCGCTCGTCGGGATCGACGTTGGTGCTCAGGGCCGCCACCGCCTTGGCGAGGTCGAGCGCGGATCCGCCCCCGATCGCCACGATCACCGGCCGCGACCGCCCGCGGGCCGGCAGCGCCGCCACGACCGCGGCCACGTCCGCCACCGTGGGCTCGCGGGTCGCGACCCCGACCCACGACGCCGCGACGCCGGCGGCCGTGAGCAGCGACTCGACCGCGGCCCGGCCTCCGCACGCCGCGAGCCCCGCCCCGCTCGAGACGATCCAGGCCTCGTCGCCGAAGCGGGCCGTCACGGCGCCGAGTTCGGCGATCCGGCCGGGGCCGAAGACGATGGTCCCGGGAGCCACGAAGTCGAAGGGCGGCGGCCCCGGCATGACGAGCGGCATGGCGACCTGTCGAAAAAGGAGGCACGGGCATGGACCGCGGCCCACGGCGAGCCTAGGCTGGCCCGCGACGATTTGTCGTGCCCCGCCCCGGATTCCGCAACCCGCTTTCCCGATGATCGATCCGCTGCCGATTCCGACGCCCGCCGGTCCGCTCGTGGGGGCGATCCGGCCGCCGGGATCGAAGAGCATCACGAACCGGGCGCTGGTGTGCGCGGCCCTCGCCCGGGGAACCAGCCGGCTGACGGGCGTGCTCGACAGCCAGGACACCCGGGTGATGGCGGCGGCGCTCGGGCGGCTCGGCTGCCACGCCGAGGTGGACTGGACGACGGGCACGGCCGTCGTGACGGGCATGGACGGCAGGATCCCGGCCGCGACCGCGACGCTGGACTGCGCGGCGAGCGGGACGACCATGCGGTTTCTCGCCGCCGTCTGCGGACTCGGGCACGGCACCTACCGGCTGGACGGCACCGAGCGGATGCGGCAGCGTCCGATCGGCGATCTGCTCGCCGCCCTCCGTGATCTCGGCGTGGACGCCGTCGCCGAGAGCCCCGGCGAGTGCCCGCCCGTCAGCATCCGGGCGCGGGGCCTGGCCGGCGGCGACGTGGCCGTGCGGGGCGACACGTCGAGCCAGTTCGCCAGCGGGCTGGCGCTGGCGGCCGCGTGCGCCGGGAGCGGCCTGCGGCTGCGGTTCGAGGGGCGGCTCGTCTCCCTGCCGTATCTGGAGATGACCCGCCGCGTGATGGCGTCGTTCGGCGGCCGCTGTGACATCGTGGACGAGACGACCTGGGCGATCGCCCCGTCGGGCTACACGGCCACCGACTACGCGATCGAGCCCGACGCGTCGGCCGCGAGCTACTTCGTGGCCGCCGCCGCGATCACGGGAGGCTCCGCCACGATCGAGGGCCTCTCGCGGCGGAGCATGCAGGGCGACGTGGGGCTGTGCGACGCGCTGGAGCGCATGGGGTGCCGCGTGACGTGGCAGGAGACCGCGGGGACGGTGGACCGCGACGCCGTGACGGTGTCGGGGCGGGCGGCCCGCGGCATCGACGTCGACATGAACGCGATCAGCGACACCGTGCCGACGCTGGCCGTCGTCGCGCTGTTCGCGGATTCCGAGACGACCATCCGCAACGTCGCCCACATCCGCGACAAGGAGACCGACCGGATCGGCGACCTCGTCCGCGAACTCCGCCGGCTCGGGGCCGACGTGACCGAGCACGCCGACGGGCTCACCATCCGCCCGACGCGGCTCACCGGTACGGGCGTGCGGACCTACGACGATCACCGCATGGCCATGAGCCTGGCGCTGGCGGGCCTGCGGGTTCCCGGCGTGCAGATCCACGACCCGGGCTGCGTGGGCAAGACGTTCCCCGGCTACTGGACGAGCCTGGGGCGGTTCGCCGGCTTCCCGACGGGGTGGCAGGACGCTCCCTGACCGGACGGCCGCGGGTCAGCGGGCCGCTTCGGCGCGGGCCAAGAGTTCGTCGGCGCGGGCCAGGAGTTCGTCGGCCCGGGCCGTCACGACCGCGCCGCGGCCCGGCAGCAACGCCTCATCCATCGCCACGAATCCTCCGCCGCAGTGCTGGCAGTAGACCTTGGCGCCCAGCAGCGCGACGTCGATCTCCAGCCGCCGCCCGCAGACCGGGCAACCCTGGTGGAAAAAGACGCTGGAATGGGATTCGCGACGACGGGACATGGCTGCGGACGGACTGACTGTGAACTGGGAACCACCCCTGGCACCGCCCATTTTACGGGTCTGGTCACCGGGCGGCAATCGCAGCCGGCACCCGAGGTTCGCGGGCTCGTTCCGCACCTCCGCCCGGGGCACTAGAATCGGGAGAGCCGGGCGGCGGAGCCCGGGTCGCCAATCCGTCCGTCCGGCGCTCGCGTCATGCTCCACCGGCCGCTCCTGACGCCGCTCGTGCTCGGCTTCTGGCTCGTGACCACGGGCTGGCTGGTGCTCACGAAGATCGTGCCGGTCTTCAACCAGGGCCAGCCGCCGGGGCACCAGGCGCTGTACGCCTCGGGCGACCGGCTGATTCCCGTCGCCTGGACCGTCACGTGGAACGAGCGGC
>JBIIMU010000485.1:0-2566 GCA_044337845.1 Pirellulales bacterium
CGGCGTGCCAAGCCGGGGCACGAGGAGGGCGGTCAGGAGTGATCCGGCTGCACGGCAGCGCGGCGGTCCGTGGCACGGTCGGATTCGGACCGGCGGCATCGCCGACGAGATCGCGGCGGCCAGCGCCGAGGGCGTGAACGAGCATGCCGCGGGCTGTCGCTGACCCTGCGACGACCGCGCAATCTTTCAGGCGTCGCCCAACGAACTGCCCGACATCGGCTCCACAGTCTCCGACGGTACTCCATGCCACGGCGCGGACGGCCCGCGAAGAGCGGTTTGAAGGCCGGTCTGCGCCGACGAGAGAAATCCGGCCTTGAGCGTGGGTAGGAAACTCCTCGGCATCGCCGTGTCAGGGCTGCGTCCAGCCCAGCCAGCCCCGGCTGTTGCTTCTCGTGATCCACTCCGCTTTGCCGACCTATCCTTCAGCCGCACCTGAGCATCGCCGACGTCGCGATCGGTCGAATAGCACCGTCGCCGTTCCTCCGGAGGACGGGGCATTACAGACCGGGCAACGACGGGGGATCGTCACCCCGTCGTAGACCACGAGCAGGTCGCCGTCTGGCTGGAGGTCGTCTACGTGAACGCGTGGCATGCGTGGGCGGCAGGGATGCCGAGAAAAACACCGGCATGGAGCAAGGGCGGAAACCCGAACCATACCGGACGTGAAAAGCGTTTTCGTCAGGCTCGAGCGAGGAGCTTACCTCTTTCCAGCGGCTGTGTAACAAGATTAGAGCAATACGGTATCGTCGGCTGGACTTCGGAAGCGGTAACGAGGCCATCGTGTGGTCGGCCCTCGCGGTAAACTCGGGCGCAACGGAGAAGCAGGTCTCATGCCCATCACCCCGCATCAGCAGGCCCTCTGGGAACGGATCCGCAAGCACCGATTCGACGACGCAACGGCACGCCTCACATTCACCGCGCGGCTGGCACGCGAAAACGGTTGGGCGATCGGCCGCGCTGTACGGGTAGTGGATGAGTATCGCCGGTTCGTTTTCCTGGCCATGACTGCAGGCCAGTCGATGACGCCCAGCGAGGATGTGGACCAAGCCTGGCACCTGCACCTCGCCTACACGCAGGATTACTGGGAGACATTCTGTGGCGACGTACTGCGATCGCCCTTGCATCATGGGCCCACGCGTGGTGGTGGCGACGAGGCCGCGCGGTACGACCTGCAGTACCGGCGGACACTGGCCGCATACACCGCCGCGTTCGACGCTCCGCCACCGACCGACATCTGGCCGCCCCCCGAGCGACGCTTCGGCGTTGACCTCGCATGGCGGCGGGTCAATGTGGCGAGCAACTGGGTGGTGCCGAAGCCGCCTTGGCTCCGCGGCCAAAGGCGGCGGGCGACGGGCCTGGTGGGGCTCGCCGTGGTGCCGCTGGTCGCGGCGGGGATTCCGAACCCCCTGGACCTCACCGGCCCGCCGTTCCTCGCGCTCTTCATGGCGCTCGCGACCGGGTCGTTCGTCGTGGGGCTCGTGCTGTGGCGGATGTTTCAGCCGCAGGGCGATCCGACTGTCAACGGTGAGGATCTCGAACCTCTGGAACTCGCACTGCTTGCCGACGATGGCTGCTGGCGGTGCGCGGCGACCGGCCTTACAGCACTCGCCATCGCCCCCGAACCCTCGCCCGCCGCGAGCGGCCCGGATGCGACCCCGGCCCTCGTGATCGTGTCGGAGGTGCCAGCCTGGGCACCGCCCAAGTTACGAGTCCTGCACGCCCGCCTCACGGCGCTTGGCAACTGCACGGCTCTGGAGGCGATAAAGGCCGCAGCCGACGTGGCCCGGGACGAGTTCGAGCCGTCACTCGTCACGCGGGGCTTGCTCGTGGGCGACTGGTGGACGACGGCGGCCCCCTGGGTGATTTTCGGACCGTCGGCCGCCACCCTGGGACTGGGGATCGCGAAGATCTTCGTGGGGTTGGCCCGGGGGAAGCCGGTGGGCTTTCTCGTGATGGGGTGCATCGGGCTCGCGGCGATGTGCTGGTTTGCGCTCGCCCACAAGCCTCGTCGTACCAAGCAAGGGGATGCGGTGGTGCACTGGGCTTGGGACCGGTTTCGCGAGTCGGGCCAGCAGCAGGAGTGGACAAGCCGCAGGCGGTCGGAGTCCATAGCTCAGTCCACGATGCTCATGCCGCTGGCCGTCGCCCTACTGGGGATCGATGCGCTCGGCGGCACCGCCCTCGCGTTCCTCCACTCGCCGATCGACCGGCTGCGCACGGGCGAGTCGGGCTCGGGAGGCGGCCTCGGTTGCGGCAGCTCCGGCGGCGGTGGCGGGGGTGGTGGCTGCGGCGGCTGTGGCGGTTGTGGCGGAGGCGGCGACTGATGCACCGGATGACAGCCTACTGCCCGGCCATCGCTCGCGACTCCCAGGTAACTCGTCGCCGCCCCAGAGCAGATCGGGGCGATGTTTTCGCGTGATGCGGGAGACTTCGTCACAGATTCATCGCTCAACGAGTGACAGGGTCGGGCCCTGCCGCTCACGAATACCCACCCAGCCCGGGGCGAACGGTATCATCGATGCGGTCGCCGTTTGAGTTCCTTGACCGTCTCACCGAACTTATTTCA
>JBIIMU010000486.1:0-2561 GCA_044337845.1 Pirellulales bacterium
CCGCCGCCGTGGCGGCCCCAGCCGCCGTAGGTGTCGACGATGATCTTCCGGCCCGTGAGGCCGCAGTCGCCGTGGGGGCCGCCCACCACGAACCGCCCCGTGGGGTTGATGTGGTAGGTGATGTTCGCCGTGTCGAGGTCCTTGGGCAGCAGCGGCTTCACGACCTTCTCGACGATGAACTTGCGGATCTCCTCGTTCGACACGTGCGGGGCGTGCTGCGTGGAGACCACGATCGTGTCGATGCGGACGGGCTTGTTGTCCTCGTACTCGACCGTCACCTGGCTCTTGGAGTCGGGGCGGAGCCAGTCGACCTCGCCCTTCTGGCGGGCCTCGGTGAGGCGGTTGAGGATCCGGTGCGACAGCGCGATCGGCAGCGGCATGAGCTCGGGAGTCTCGTTGCAGGCGTAGCCGAACATCAGCCCCTGGTCACCGGCGCCGATGTCCTTGCCCTTCGATTCGTCTTCGTTCACGCCCATCGCGATGTCGCCCGACTGCTTGCCCACCGCCACGAGGACGGAGCAGGTGTCGGCGCAGATGCCCATCTCGTCGTCGGTGTAGCCGACCTCGCGGATCACGTCACGGACCACCTTCTGGTAGTCGACGGTGCCCTTGGAGGTGATCTCGCCGGCGATCACGGCCAGGCCGGTCGTGACCATGGTCTCGCAGGCCACGCGGCTCTTGGGATCCTGCGCGAGGTAGGCGTCGAGCACGCCGTCGGAGATCTGGTCGGCCAACTTGTCCGGATGACCCATGCTGACCGATTCGCTGGTGAACAGGTACTTGCCTCGTGCCACGGCGGGAGCCTCGTGCTGAAGGAGATGGATGAAGGGGGACGGCGACGCCCGGCGGACGGAGCCGAACGGGGCGAATCGGCATTATCGGGAATGCCGGCCGCTCGGCAACCCGCAGGGCGTGTCAGGGGGCTTCGGCCCCGCTTCGGACGGGAACGGGCAGCGCCGCGAGGATCAGCCGGGCCGTGGCGGCGACGGCACCCCGCTGCGAGGCGACGAACCGGGCCGCCCGGTCGCCGAGCGTGGCCGCCCAGGCCGGGTCGTCGAGGCAGCGCGACACGAACGACGTGAGGCCGGGGCCGTCGGCGACCACTTCCGCCGCGGCGGCCGCGAGCAGCCGGGCGACCTCGTCGCGGAAGTTGCGGGTGTGGGGCCCGAAGCACACCGCGGCGCCGTAGGCCGCGGGCTCGAGCATGTTCTGCCCGCCGCGCCGGCCGTCGAGGCTGCCCCCCACGAACGCGATCGCCGCCGTGCCCCACCAGCGGCCGAGCTCGCCCGTGGTGTCCACGAGGAGCACGTGGCCTGCGGGCAGCGGTCCGGCGTCGGTCAGCCGGCTCCGGGGCGTCCAGGCGATCCCGAGGCCGTCGAGCATCGCGGCGACGTCCCCGGTCCGCTCCACGTGGCGGGGCACGAGCACGAGCCGCAGCCGCGGATGGCGGTCGCGCAGCGCCAGGACTGCCTCCGTGGCGAGCCGCTCCTCGGGATCCTGCGTGCTGCCGGCGAGGAACACGACGTCTTCGTCCGCGAAGGCCGCGAGCCGCCGCAGCCGCTCGACGGCGGCGTCCCGCCGGTCGCCCTTGACGCCGTCGAACTTCAGCGAGCCGGTCACGGTCACGTGCGGCGCGCCGAGGGCGGCGAACCGTTCGGCATCCGCCGGCGAGCGGGCCGCGACCAGCGACACGGCGCCGAGCATCCTCCGCACGAGCGGCCGGATCCGGGCGTAGCCCGCGGCGCTCCGCTCGCTCATGCGGCCGTTGGCGACGACGATCGGAATCCCGCGGCGGCGGACGCGGGCCAGGAGGGTGGGCCAGAGCTCCAGCTCGCCGAGCACGAGCAGGTCGGGTCGCACGCGGTCGAGCACGCGGTCGACCGCCCAGGTGAAGTCGAGCGGGCAGGGGAACGCGTGGTCGGTGCCGAATCGCGTGGCCGCGACCTCGAGGCCCGTCGTCGTCGAGCTCGAGATCACGCAGTCGAGCGGTCGGCCCGCCGCCCGGGACTGCCTGAGCAGCTCGTCGGCGAGCACGCCGAGCAGCTGCACCTCGCCCACGCTCACGCCGTGCAGCCAGATGCGGGTGGAGCCGGGAGGCTTCGCAGCCACCTCGACGCCGCCGGTGAAGCGGGTCCACGGCGCCGCCACGGGCCGTCCGCCGGAGAACCTTCGCCACGCCACCCAGGGCAGGGCGAGCACCACGGCCAGCAGGTAGACGAGGTTGAGCAGCACGGTCGGCAGGATAAAGAATCGCGGCCCGCTTGCGCACCACGGAAGCCGGCGAATCGAGGAGCGAGGGGCTGCTCGTGCCCCGAGAGCCGGGCTATGGGAGCAAGCGAAGGCAGGATGCCGAAGCGCAGCGGACATGCAGAGAGCCGAGGCCTGGAGGGCCGAGGCGAACGTCCGGCGACGGGGCACGGGTAGCCCCGAGCGGTGCGGAAAGCCAGTGCAGGCCCGCATCGCTCACGCGATTGCGGCTTCCGGCGAGGCGAACGTCCGGCGACGGGGCACGGGCAGCCCCGAGCGGCGCGGAAAGCCGGTGCAGGCCCGCATCGCTCACG
>JBIIMU010000487.1:0-2560 GCA_044337845.1 Pirellulales bacterium
GCTTCCTTTCCCTCACGCGCCGGGGGGCTTGAGTCCGGCAGGTTGAATCCGCGTCCGTACGCTCAGGTTTGTCCCTCACGCGCTGGGGCCCGTCCCTCCCCCCATGACGGCCCCGATCCACCGCGTCCTCCTGATCGACGACCAGGCCATGATCGGCGAGGCCGTGCGGCGGCTCCTCGCCGACCAGCCCGACGTGGCCTTCGAGTTCTGCCGCGAGTGGGAGCGGGCCATCGACGTGGCCGCGGCATTCGCGCCGACCGTGATCCTCCAGGATCTGATCATGCCCGGCATCGACGGGCTGGAGATGGTGCGGCACTTCCGCCGCACCCCCGCCACGGCCGATGTGCCCGTCATCGTGCTCTCCGCCCGCGAGGAGCCCGTCGTCAAGGCGCGGCTCCTCGAGGCGGGTGCCAACGACTATCTCGTCAAACTGCCCGACCAGGTCGAACTCATCGCCCGCATTCGCGTCCACTCCGACGGCTACCGCCGGCTCCTGGAGCGAAACGCCGCGTTCGCCGAACTGGAACTGTCGCACGCCGAACTGGGCCGCGAGCGGGAGAAGTCGGAGCGGCTCCTCCGCAGCATCCTGCCGGCCCCGATCGCCGAGCGGCTGAAGAACGGCGAGGCCACGATCGCGGAGAGCTTTCCCGAGGTGACGGTGCTGTTCGCCGACCTCTGCGGCTTCACCGAGTTCTCCGAGCACGTCGATCCGCAGCAGGTGGTCGGCCTTCTCGACGAGATCTTTTCGACGTTCGACCACCTCGCCAAGGCCCACGGCGTCGAGAAGATCAAGACGATCGGCGACGCCTACATGGCGGTCTCGGGGCTGCCGGTGCCGCGACCCGACCACGCCGAGGCGATGGCGGTGATGGCGATCGGCATGCAGGAGGCCTTCCGGGGCGTGATGCGCAATCGCGGCCTGGCCCTCGAACTGCGGATCGGCATCCACTCCGGGCCCGTGGCCGCGGGCGTGATCGGGCGGCAGAAGTTCACCTACGACCTGTGGGGCGACACGGTGAACCTCGCGAGCCGGATGGAGTCGCACGGCGAGCCCTCGCGGATCCACGTGTCGCCGACGACGCGGGCCCTCCTCGGCGACGCCTTCCGATTCGCCGACCGCGGCGAGATCGCGATCAAGGGCCGGGGCACGCTCCACACGAGCTTCCTGCTCGGCCGGGCCTGACTCGTCAGTGCCAGCGATTCAGCCAGCCGCGGCGCCAGAAGAAGATCACCATGCCCACGACCGACGCCAGCATGATCCCCGCGGCCACCAGCGAGCCGTAGCGGTAGCCGAGCAGCGGCATGTTCCACGGCGAGGAGGTGTCGAAGTTCATGCCGTACCAGCCGGTGATGAACGTCAGCGGCATGAAGATCGTGGCGATCACGGTGAGCACCTTCATCACGTCGTTCATCCGGTTGCTGACGCTGGCCAGGTAGATATCGCGGAGATCGCTGCCGATCTCGCGGTAGCCCTCGGTGATGTCGAGCAGCTCCATGGTGTGGTCGTAGGTGTCGCGGAAGTGCTGGCGGGCATGGTCGCCCACGAAGGCGGTGGGCTCGCGGCCGAGGGCGTGGAGCACGTCGCGGGTGGGCCAGAGCGCCCGCCGGAGCGTCATCAGGTCGTTGCGGACGTCGTGGATCCTCCCGAGCAGGTCCCGCGACGGATCGGTGATCGCCGCCTCTTCGATGTCCTCGAGCCGGTCGCCGAACCGCTCGAGCACCGGAAAATAGCCGTCGATCACGGCATCGAGCAGCAGGGCGCAGAGGTGGTCGGCGCCGAGGTGCCCCTGGCCGAGGCGGGTGCGGCCGTGCCGGATCCGGTCGCGGACGCCCGCGAACCCGTCGGGCACCGTGCGGTCGTGAAACGTGATCACGTACCGGTCGCCGAGGAAGATCGCCATCGGGTCGGTCACGATGGTGTCTCCGTCGAAGCGGGCCATCCGCACGGCCATCAGCAGCTGGTGGCCGAACACCTCCACCTTGGGCCGCTCGTCGGGCGTGATGGCGTCTTCGAGCGCGAGATCGCCGATCTCGAAGATCTGCCCCACCGAGCGAATCGAGGCGAGGTCCTCGAAGCCGTCCACGTCGAGCCAGACGACAGGCCACCGCTCCCTGGCGACCGTCAGCTCCTGCGGCGAGTGCACCGTCGACTCCTGGCAGGTCGTCCCGTCACAGGCGGTCAGCCGGAGCACCGTCGGGGCCGCGACGGGAAACAACTCGGCGCCAGCGGCCGTCGCCCCCGCTCCCAGGCGGCGTCCCCGGCGACGACGACGGTTCCTGCGCGATGCCACGACGAGCCTCCGAGAGATTGGTCGCTCCACGATACCCGACGCCTGGCGGCGCCTGGGACCGCGGCCGTCGGCTATCCTCACGGGATGAGCGAACGGCCGCGGAGTTCCCCGATCGGCGAGGCGATGGTGTGGGTGTCCCGCATCACCGCGATCGGCCTGGCGATGTTCCTGCCGGGCGTGGCCGGGGGCTGGCTCGACGCCCGGCTGGGCACGGGCTTTCTGGGGCCGGCCGGCTTCGTGCTCGGCATCGGGTCGGCGGTGTTCTGGCT
>JBIIMU010000488.1:0-2557 GCA_044337845.1 Pirellulales bacterium
GCATTACGCCATTTTTCAGCGTCGCGGGGCTCGCAGCGGCTATCGATTCTCGGTGATTCCCGTATAGTGCAGTCCGCTCGACACGACGGGACATCCGGACGACGTCGAGCCCAGGAGGGCATCAGAGATGGCGATCGACATCATGCAGGTGGAAGCCACGTCCGTGGTTCCCGGTGACGAGGCTGCTTGCGTTCGCGAGTGGCCGGGGGCCCATGCCAGGCCGGCGATCTCGCGGGTGGTGCTGGAGACGCTCGAGCGGGTGCGTCCCGAGCAGCGTGGCCCTGCGCTCACCGCCTCCGCGGCGCTCGCCGAGGCCGGCATCGACTCCGAGCGGTTTCTCGATGCGATCTGCTTCCTCGAAGGCCGCTACCAGATGCGGTTCCATGCCTCGTGGCTCACCGGCATCCGCACCTGTGGCGACCTGATCGACCGGGTTGCGGCGCACATGTTCGACGCCGCCGACCGCCTCGAGCCGGCGGGAGACAGGGCCACCGCCGGTCGGACGGCGAGCCCGGAGGAGTCGGCCGCTGCGGATCCCTGGCCCGAGTGCCGGGCGCTCGAGGATCGGTTCGCGGCCCTCGATGCCGCGGGCCTGGAGAGCCCCTTCCTGCTCGCCAACGAGCGGGTCGAAGGGCGGGTGGCCTCGATTCGGGGCCGCGAGACGATCTCGTTCACGAGCTTCGACTACCTGGGCCTCGCCGGCCACCCCGACGTCAAGCGGGCCGCGAAGGAGGCCATCGATCGCTTCGGCTGCAGTGCCTCGGCCAGCCGGATGGTGGGCGGCAACACGACCCTGCTCGACGACCTCGACGCCGAACTCGCCGCCTTCATCGGCACGGAGCGGGCGGTGATGTTCCCCTGCGGCTTCGGCACCAATGCCTCCGTGTTCGGCCACCTGTTCGGCGCCGGCGACCTGATCCTCTACGACGAACTCGCGCACACGAGCATCGTGCAGGGGGCGGCCCTCTCCAAGGCCGGCAAGCGGTCGTTCCGGCACAACGACCACCGCCAGCTCGACGGCCTGCTCCGCGACCTGCGATCCCAGTACCGCCGCGTGGTGGTGGCGATCGAGGGCGTCTACAGCATGGACGGCGACTATCCCGACCTGCCGGAGTTCATCGACGTCAAGCGGCGGCACGACGCGCTGTTGTACGTCGACGAGGCCCACTCGATCGGCACCATGGGCCCCGAGGGGCGGGGCATCTGCGACTTCTTCGGCGTCGATGCCCGCGACGGCGACCTGTGGATGGGCACGATCAGCAAGGCGCTCGGCGCGCAGGGGGGCTACCTCGCGGGCCCCGAGCGGCTGATCACCTACCTCGGCCACACGACGCCGTCGTTCGTGTTCTCCACCGCCTGCTCGCCCGCCAACACGGCCGCGGCCCTCGAGGCGCTCCGCGTGATCCGCCGCGAGCCGTGGCGGCTCGCCCGGCTCCGCGAGCGGTCCGACCTGTTCCTCAAGCTCTGCCACGACGTGGGCCTCGACACCGGTGACAGCGCCGACACGCCGGTGATCCCCGTGATCCTCGGAAGCTCGTCGCGGGCGATGGCCGTGTCGCAGCGGCTGCTCGCGGAGGGGATCAACGCCCGACCGATCCTCTATCCGGCGGTCCGCGAGTCGGCGGCGCGGGTGCGGTTCTTCCTCACCTGCGAGCACACCGAGGAGCAGATCGTGCACACCGTCGAGACGCTCGCCCGGATCGTGGCCGAGGCGTGAGCGGGCGGCGACCGGGCTAGGCCGTGTGGGCCTGCGGCTCGGGCCGCCAGCCCAGCGGCGGACCGAAGATCCCGTCGCGGGGAGCCGGCCGCAGCCGCCGCACGGCCTCGTCGGTGACCACGAGCAGGGCGGGCAGGAAGACGAGTTCCGCGACCGTGGCCGCGGCGACCGCGGCGCAGGCGAGCAGCCCGAAGCCGGCCAGCGACGGCACGCTGCTCGCCGTGACGGCGGCGAACCCCACCAGCAGCACCATCCCGCCGATCACCACGGCGTTGCCCGTCTCCGCCACGGCCCGCCGCACCGAGGTGGCGATCGACACGCCCTCGCGGCGGTTGCGGGTGAGGGCGGCCAGCACGTGCACCGTGTCGTCCACGGCGAGGCCGAGGCAGACGTTGAACACGATCACCGTCGCGGGATCGAGCGACCGGCCGGTGAGCATCAGGAGCGTGGCGATCACCGCCAGCGGAAACACGTTGGGGATCAGGCTCACCAGCCCGGCCAGGGGCGACCGGAAGGCGATGGCCAGAATGCAGCCGATGACCAGCACCTCGACGACGAGGCTGGAGCCGAGGTCGCGGACGAGCTGGCGGATGTTGCGGGCCGACACCACCGACATCCCGGCGAGCCGAAACCGCCAGCCCGGGAGGTCCTGTTCGAGGCCCGCGAGCCCGTCGTCGATCCGTCCGTAGATGCCCTCGAGGCGGCGGGAGCCGAGATCGGCGACGCGGGCCCGCACGAGCGCCATCCGGGCGTCGGGGGAGACGAGGTCGGCCACGTCGGCGGCGGCGAGCCGGCGGCGGATCCGGGGGGGCATGTCGCCGGCGATCGTGGCGAGCGAAA
>JBIIMU010000490.1:0-2554 GCA_044337845.1 Pirellulales bacterium
ACGAGCTCCGGATGGGCCGCAAGGATCGCCCGGAACGCCTCCTTGCCGACTTCCAGCAGCCGGGTCTCGGCGAGCGTGGACACCGTGGCGATCCGCGGCGATCCCGTCATCATGGACATCTCGCCGAAGTAGTCGCCGGGGCCGAGCACGGCCAGCCTCGCGGCGGCGGCCTCCCCCTCGCGGGCCGTCACTTCGACGCTGCCCGTCATGATCACGAACATGCTCGTGCCGGGCTCGCCCTGCCGGATCACCTGCTCCCCGGCGGCGTAGGTGCGGTCGACGCTCTCGGTGGCGAGGCTCCGCACCAGCTCGGCCCCGAGCGGCTCGAGCATCCCGACGCACGCCAGGCACGCGGCGCGGCGGTCGACCGCGGCCTCCGGCGGCTCGATCGCGGGAGACGGCAGCGGCGTGAGCCGCACCGCGTGCGTCGCCACCGGGATCTCGATGCCGTGCCGGGCCAGCGCATACCAGATCCGGTCGCGGGCCATGCCGTCCACGCGGTCGCGCTTGTCGAACTCGGTCGTGAACAGCCGCACCCAGTGCTCGACGCCCCGTTCCATGAAGGCGTTGGTGACCACCGAGGGGGCGGGATGGTCGAGCACGCCGAAGCTCCCCTTGAGCGCCTCGAGGATGATCGCCTGCACCCGCTGCGGCGGCACGTCATACGGCGTGACCACGAACAGCGACCGCCGCGACCAGGGCTCGGGCTTCGTGAAGTTGCGGATCGAGGCCTGGGCCAGCTGGCCGTTGGGGATGATCACATAGGCCTCGTCGAGCGTGATCACCTTCGTGGCCCGCCAGTTGATCTCGACGACGCGGCCGATGTGGGCCTGGTTCTGGTCGTACTGGATCCAGTCGCCCACCTCGAAGGGATGCTCGGCATGGATCGCGAGCCCCGAAAAGACGTTGCCGAGGGTGTCCTTGAGGGCGAAGCCGAGGGCCGCGGTGACGAGCGCCGAGCCCGTGAACAGGTTGCCGGCGTTGACCCCCGACTCGTAGAGGATCGCCACCAAGGCGCCGGCCGTGAGCACCCAGCGGAAGACGTCGAGGAAGATCGTGGGCCACGGCTTCGCGAACCGCTCCCACGCCGACACCGCGACGATCAGCAGCAGCGACTGGAGGATCGACGCCAGCAGGAAGAAACGGGCCCCGTCCACCGCCAGAGCCGGGCCGTCGACCGACTCCGGAAACAGCAGCGCGGCGAGGAAGGGCAGGGGGGCGAGGCAGAGGAGCGTGAGCGGCCAGGAGGCGAGCCGGCGGCGGCCCGGCGGCAGCGTCGCCGCCGCCACCGTCAGGGCGACGACCGCCGCCACGGCCTTGCGGCCGAGTTCCAGATCCAGCGTGCCGGCCCAACTGACGGCCAGGAGGGCGGCGAGCGGCGGGATCATGGGACGGCTACCGGCGGAGGGACGGACGCGACGCCGCGATTGTGGCGGGCAGGCCCCCGGCCGACAAACCGGCCCCGCGAAGCCGGGCGGCCTGGAGGGCGGTTTCCGGGGCTCGATGGACGCGTTGGGAGGAATGTGCTAGTTTTTCAGGCTTCCCGGAGAGGCGATGGTCGCCCGCCGGGGCAGCCGCATGATGGTTCCGCTGGAGCAGGCATGGTCAAGTTGACGGTTCGGGAACGCGAGAGCATTCAGGAAGCGGTTCGCCGCTTCCGCAAACTGGTCGAGCGGAGCGGCATCAAGAAAGAGATGCGCCGCCGGGAGTTCTTCGAGAAGCCGAGCGAGACCAAGCGTCGCGCCCGCCTCCGCGCCGAGCGCCGCACCAAACGCAACCGCCTCCTCGGCGTGTAAGGACGCAACCGCCTCCTCGGCGTGTAAAGGCGCAACCGCCTCCTCGGTCCGCATCGCTCACGCGATGGCGGCTTTCCGGAAGCGTAACCGCGTAAGCGGTACGACGGTTCTGCCCGGTCCGCACCGCTCACGCGATGGCGGATTTCAGGAAGCGTAACCGCGTAAGCGGTACGACGGTTCTGCCCGGTCCGCACCGCTCACGCGATGGTGGATTTCAGGAAGCGTAACCGCGTAAGCGGTACGACGGCCCCGCTCAAAGGGCTCACCGCCAGTCGAGAGCCACGTCGAGCCACGGGGCGTCGTGCGTCGGCCACCCCGTGCTGACGCGATCGACGCCCGTGGCCGCGATCGCCGCCACGGTGTCGAGCCTGATGCCTCCGGAGGCCTCGAGCACGACCCCCGGGGCCCGGTCGTTCCGCAGGGCCACACAGCGAACGAGCTCCGCGACGGGCATGTTGTCGAGCAGCACGATGTCGGGCCCGGCGTCGAGCACGTCGGCCAGCTGATCGATCGAGTCGATCTCCACCTCCACCACCATGCCCGCCGCCCGCTCGGGTGGAAAGGTCTTGCCCACGAATGCCCGGCTGCGGCGGACCGCCTCCGCGGGCGACACGCCTTCGGCCGCGGCGGCGGCGAGATGGTTGTCTTTGATCAGGATCGCGTCGGCGAGCCCCAGGCGGTGATTCCAGCCGCCCCCCATCCGCACGGCGTACTTGTCGAGCAGCCGCCACCCCGGCACCGTCTTGCGGGTGTCGTAC
>JBIIMU010000491.1:0-2548 GCA_044337845.1 Pirellulales bacterium
CGTGTTGAGCGCCACGAGCGGCCCGGCGATCGACTGGCTCGAACCGACCGCGCGGAACTCGAACTTGTTGCCGGTGAAGGCGAACGGGCTCGTCCGGTTGCGGTCGCCGGCGTGCTTGGGCAGCGGGGGCAGCGTGTCCACGCCCACCGTCAGCGTGCCGGTGCTCTTCGAGCTCGTGGCCTTGCCCTTCTCGATCTGCTCGAAGACGTCGGCGAGCTGCTCGCCGAGGAAGATCGAGATGATCGCCGGGGGGGCCTCGTTGGCGCCGAGGCGGTGGTCGTTGCCGCTGGAGGCGACGACCGCCCGGAGCATGTCGCCGTGGAGGTGGACGGCCCGGATCACCGCGGCGCAGAACACGAGGAACTGCATGTTGGCGTGGGGCGTCTCACCCGGCTCGAGGAGGTTGCCGAGCTTGCAGCCCAGCGACCAGTTGACGTGCTTGCCCGAGCCGTTGATGCCGGCGAACGGCTTCTCGTGGAGCAGGCAGGCCATGCCGTACTTCTGCGCCACCCGCGTCAGCGTCTGCATGATCGCCTGCTGGTGGTCGGTGGCGATGTTGGCGTTCTCGTAGATCGGGGCGATCTCGTACTGGCTGGGGGCCACCTCGTTGTGGCGGGTCTTCACCGGCACCCCGAGCTTGAACAGCTCCCGCTCGCCTTCCATCATGCAGGCCAGCACCCGCTCGGGGATCGCCCCGAAGTACTGATCCTCGAACTCCTGCCCCTTCGGCGGCTTCGCCCCGAACAGCGTGCGGCCCGTCATCGTCAGGTCGGGTCGGGCGAAGAAGAAGTTGCGGTCGATCAGGAAGTACTCCTGCTCGGGGCCGGCGGATGCAGTCACCTGGCCCACGTCCTTGTGGCCGAACAGGGCCAGCACCCGGCGGGCCTGCTTGTCGACGGCCTGCATCGACCGGAGCAGCGGGGTCTTCTTGTCGAGGGCCTCGCCGGTCCACGAGCAGAAGGCGGTGGGGATGCAGAGCGTGGTGCCGTTGGGGTTGTCGAGAATGTAGGCGGGGCTCGTCGGATCCCAGGCGGTGTAGCCACGGGCCTCGAACGTGGCGCGGAGGCCGCCGGACGGGAAGCTCGAGGCGTCGGGCTCGCCCTGGATCAGTTCCTTGCCGGAGAACTCGGCGATGGCGTCGCCGTCGCCGGTGGGCGTGAGGAAGCTGTCGTGCTTCTCGGCGGTGAGGCCGGTGAGCGGATAGAACACGTGGGCGTAGTGCGTGGCCCCCTTCTCGATCGCCCAGTCCTTCATCGCCAGCGCCACCGCATCGGCGATCCCCGGGTCGATCGGCTTGCCCTGCTTGATGGTGGCCTGCAGCGCCTTGTAGACACTCTTCGGCAGGCGATCCTTCATCACGGCGTCGCTGAACACGTTGGAGCCGAAGATCTCGCTGGTCGGCGTCTCGCGGAAGTTCCAGGCCTGGCCGGACGGCTTGTAGTTGTTGATCGCGGCGATGGCGCTCGAGCGGGCGGTGGTCATGGAGGATCCTTGCGTGGCTGGAGGGGAGGAGACGTGGGTACGGGAATCTGGCTGCGGGTCGGTCGGAGCCGACTCACAATAGACGATCGGGGTCACGCGTGTCCGCTCACACGCGAAACCACAGGGATCTGGGTCGGTCCTTCGCAGCCAGAAGAAATCAGCGAGGGACCACGATTCACACCGGTGGTCAGACTATCGACCCCGGCCGGTCGATTCAAGCGGCCCGAAGCCGCCTCTGGCACGGGCCACGCTCAGCGGGCAGCCGTCGACCGCGTCGCCGACCGGGCCGGCTGCCGCGCCACGAGGCGACGGGCGGCGTCGGTCGCGGCCGCGAGGGCCGTGTCGGCCGCGGTGGGCAGCGGCATCCCGTCGGCGGGCTTCGCGACGGCGTGGACCTGGACGTCGGGATCGACGCCGTGACCGCTGTACGGCAGGCCCCGCGGCGAGAAGAACTTCGCGGTCGTCAGCCGCATGCCGACGCCGGCCGACTCCAGCGGGAAGATGCCCTGGATCGAACCCTTGCCGTAGCTCCGTGACCCGACGATCGTGCCGCGGGAGTGATCGCGGATCGCGCCGGCGAAGATCTCGCTCGAGCTGGCCGAGTCGCCGTCGATGAGCACCACCAGCGGCATCCGCCAGGTGCCGGGACGACCGGCGGAGTAGTTGAAGTCTTCGTCGGGGCTGCGGCCCCGCGTGGCCACCACCAGGCCGCGGTCGAGGAACAGGTCGGCGACGTCGACGGCGGCCGACAGGAGCCCGCCGGGGTTGCCCCGCAGGTCGATCACCAGGGCCCGCATGCCGGCGGCGTCGAGCCGTCGCAGGGCGGCCTCGAGATCGGCCGCGGTGGTCTTCTGGAAGGAGGTGAGCTTCAGCGCGGCGATGCCGGCCGCGGAGTCGAGCATCCGCACCTGCTCGATGCTCGGCACCTCGACGTGCTCGCGGCGGACCGTGACCGCGCGGGCGGGAGCCGGGGCCCGCAGGATGGCCAGCGTGACGAGCGAGCCCTCCGGGCCCTGCAGCAGGTGGGCCGCCTCGTCGACGCTCATGCCGCCGATCGGCCGGCCGC
>JBIIMU010000055.1:0-10034 GCA_044337845.1 Pirellulales bacterium
CCGGCCGCCCGGCCGGGGCAGGTTCCGTTTCCCGGGCCAACGCCGATACTAGCGGGATGGAACGCTCGTTCGTCGCCGACCTGCTGGCCCGCATTCCCGCCGATCCACGGCTCGAGGTGCCGCCCGGCGACGACGCCGCGGTGCTGCGGCCTCCGGCGGAGCGGCGGACGGTGGTCACGGTCGACATGCTGATGGAGGGCACCGACTTCGTGCTCGGTGCCGAGTGCCCGCCGCGGGCCGTCGGCCACAAGGCGCTCGCCGTGAACCTCAGCGATCTGGCGGCCATGGCGGCCCGCCCCGAGGCGGCGGTCGTCTCCGTCGCCTTGCCGCGACGCGGTGGCGACGCGATCGGCCGCGGGCTGCTCGACGGCATCCTGCCGCTCGCCGCCGCCCACGGGTGCGTGCTCGCCGGCGGCGACACCAACGCCTGGGATGGTCCGCTCGTGATCTCGATCACGGCGCTGGGGAGCGTGCCGCCGGGGCGGGCCTGGCGGCGCGACGGGGCCCGCGTCGGCGATCTGCTCGTCGTGAGCGGGAGCTGTGGCGGCAGCCTGCTCGGCCGGCACCTGGCCGTCACGCCACGGTGCCGCGAGGCCCTCGCCATCGCGGAGCGGTTCGAGGTGCATGCGGCCATCGACATCAGCGACGGCCTGTCGCTCGACCTGATGCGGATGATGGAGGCCAGCGGCACCGCAGCCGTGATCGACCTCGCCGCCGTGCCGATCCACCCCGACGCCGTGCGGATGGCGGCCGCGGCCGGCGACGGTCGCAGCCCGCTCGATCACGCACTCGGCGACGGCGAGGACTTCGAGCTGCTGCTGGCGCTGCCGGCCGCGGAGGCCCGGCGGCTCGCGGCCGAGGGCAGGGCCCTCACGGGCACGGCGTTCAGCGTGATCGGCGAGGTGGTCGCGGGCCACGGGCTCGCGGGGCGGGCCGCCGACGGCACCACCCACCCGCTCGCCCCGCGGGGCTACGAACATGCCTTCGATGGATGAGCCCACGCCCCGGTCCGCGTCCGGCGGTGAGGCGGCGGTCGCCGTGGCCGACGAGGCCGCCCTCGCGCCGCTCGCCCGACGGCTCGTGTCCGTGCTTCCCCGGCCCGCCTTCGTGGCCCTGCACGGCGACCTGGGCGCCGGCAAGACCACCTTCGTCAAGGCGCTCGCCGCGGCGTCGGGCATCGATCCGACCGAGGTGATCAGCCCCACCTTCGGGCTCGTGCACGAACATGCCGGCCCGGCGGGCGGCCTGCTGCATGCCGACATGTACCGGCTCACGGGCCCCGACGCCCTGCCCGAGATCGGCTGGGACGACGCGGTGGCCCGTGCCACCTGGGTGCTCGTCGAGTGGCCGGAGCGGATCGCCGACGCCCTGCCGGCCGACCGGCTCGACGTGCTGATCGCGATCGACTCGCCGACGGCCCGGACGCTGCGGTTCATCGGCCACGGCCCCGCCCACGCCGCCGCCGTGGAGCGGCTCCGCGGCTGACACCCTCCCGGAAGCCGACCGCGCGTGGGCGATGCAGACATCCCGTCCGCTCGCCGCGGTCAGAGCACGAGCTTGCGCACGGCCTGAAACTCCGGATGCGCCGCGGTGCGGCACCACTCGAAGAGGATCGCCTCCGACGTCGTCGGCACCGCGCCCGAGGCCTCCAGCCGCCGCAGGGCCACGTCGCGGTCGACCGCGTGCCGCGACGTGATCGCATCGACGGCCAGGAACACCGCGTATCCCTCGGCCAGCAGGTCGAGGGCGGTCTGCGCCACGCAGACGTGCGTCTCCAGGCCGCAGAGCACGACCTGCCGGGCGGCCGGCGGGATGGCCGCGGCGAAGCCCTCGGCCCCGCAGCAGCTGAACGCCAGCTTCTCGAGGGGCGGCGGCAGACGTTCGGCCAGCGACGACACCGTCGGGCCGATGCCCTTGCGATACTGCTCCGTCGCCACCATGGGCACGCCGAGGAGCCGCGCCCCCTCCACGAGACGCCGGCAGCGGGCCACCGCCCCTGCGCCGTCGGCCATCGCGGGCACGAGCCGCTCCTGCACGTCCACCACGCAGAGCACCGACGCCGTTCGCTCGAGCCTCATGCCGCCGCCTCCGTGACCGACTCCCTCAGGCCGCGGGCACGACCGCGGGCTCCTCCTTCGCGGGAGCCGTCAGGTCGAGTCGCCCCCCGTCCGGCGCCGCCCGCCGCAGCCGGCCGATCTTCGCGGCGGCCGTCGGCTCGCCGGCCTGCTCCTGCCCGGGAGCCGAGCCGAACAGGATCGTCCGCCCCGCGTCCGACACGAGCTCCCACGCCGTCGGCTGCCGCCCCGGCACCGGCCGGCACTCCACGAGTCCGAGCCGCGACCAGTCGGGACCGAGGGCCGCGGCGAGCGCCGCCGCCTGCTCGACGAGCGGGTCGCCCCAGGGAAAGCCCACGGCGCCCCGCGGGCCGCTCGCGATCCCCGACACCTTCGGATAGGTCGCGGCCGACTCGGCCGAGAAGTCTTCGCTCGGCAGCACCACGCCGTCGGCATCCACCGCCAACAGGCCGCCGGGCACCGCCACCATCGCCACGGGCTCGCGGCAGCGGACGCGGATCACGGCCGCGGCCGGGTGGCGAACCTCCACGCCGAGCACCTCGCGGACCCAGGGGTGCATGTCGAAGGCCCGCGCGAGCCGGCGGACGAGTTCCGGATCGTCGAGCGGCAGGCCGTCGGCGAGGCTCGCATCGCGGAGGGCCTCCATCTTGAGGTCCCCACGGATCCACGGCGCGACGCCCTCGAGGACGACCGCCTCCGGCACCAGCACGAGGTCGGCCGCGCCGCGGACGCGGTCTCCGAGCCGCGACCACGCCGCCCAGCCGAGGCCCACCGCCGCCGCCAGCACGACGAGCGTTCCCAGCCCCGCCCGATGCTCGTCGAGAAACGCCGCCAGCGCGTGCGGCGGAGGCTCGGGAGGCGGCTGGTCGCGGCGGCGCTGCGGGGCGGACATGCGGCGAGGGCCTACCAGACCTCGATCTGCGGCGTCAGTTCCACGCCGAGCTTCTCCCGCACCCGGGAGCGGACGAGTTCCACGAGCGTCCGCACGTCGTCGCTCCCGCAATGCGGCCCCGCGACCACGTAGTTGGCATGCGCCGGATAGATCGACGCGTCGCCCACGCGGAGCTCGCGGGCGCCGGCCTGCACCACGAGCGTCTCGGCGTTGCCGCCGACGGGATCCTTGAACATCATCGCCACGGTCCGCGTGCCCACCGGCTGGGCCGACCGGCCCACGATCCACTGCTTCTGCATCCGCTTCGTGAGCAACGAGGCGTCTTCTTCGTCGAGGGCGAGGCGGCAGCCGATGATCACGCAGTCGTCGAGGTTGCTCCACCGCGACTCGAACGCCAGCCGCGAGCGATCCCGTGTCTCGACGGTTCCGTCGGGGAGCATCACGGTCACGTCGTGGACCCGTTCGCCGATGTCGCCGCCATGGCCGCCGGCGTTGCCGACCAGCGCGCCTCCGACGGTGCCCGGCACGTCGACGAGCATCTCGATGCCGCCGAGGCCGGCCTGCACGGCGGCCGACACCACGTGCACCAGCTTCGCGCCGGCCCCGGCGTGGATGGTCGGCCGCTGCACGTCGATCCCGCAGAACGCCGACGCCGAGAGCCTGACGACCATGCCCGCATGGCCGCCGGCCGGCACCAGCACGTTGGAACCGCCGCCGATCACACGGACCGGAATCCCGCGGTCGCGGCACCGGGCCAGCACGCGGCCGAGCGCCTCCACGTCGACCGGCTCGCAGAACCACTCCGCCGCCCCGCCGATGCCGAGCCAGGTGTGGTGGGCCAGCGGCTCATGGCCGCTCACGGCGACGCCGAGGTCGTCGAAGGGCGTCGCGGCCCGGGGCTGGTCGGCGGTGTTCGAACGGGAGCGGTCATTCATCGGGGCATGTCCTCGGACGCCTACCGGCGGAGCGTCGCAGATTGTGCCTCAGGCGGGCGGCGAACGTCCATGGCGGCGGGCCGTTCCCGTCAGGCGGCCCGGCGGCCGGCGAAGGGGGCCTCCGCCGGGTGTGCCAGCTGCAGCCAGCCGTCCACGACCAGCGCGAGCATGCCGCCCCGCGGGCCGCTGCCGCCCCGGAGCCCCGCGGGCCCGATCACCACGGCACAGTCGCCACGCGCCAGCGAGCCGAGCAGCCGGTCGAGCCGGGCGTAGGCGGCCAGATCGGTCGAGCCCGCGTCGGCCGCCGCGATGCCCTCCGGCACGACGAGCGCCTCGTCGGCCCAGCGGCCGAGGCGGCCGACGAAGCCCCTGCCGGCCAGGGCCGCCGCGGCCTTCCGCTCCGCGACCACCACGAGCCGGCCCGCCGTCAGGCGGCGGAGGCTCGCGAGCGTGGCGGCCACGGCGTGCATCGACGACGGCGAGTCGACGAACACGGCCGCGTCCTGGCCACGATCGATCCGTTCGACACGGCCGGGCACGCTGCCGGCGGCCTCGATGCCGCGACCGATCAGTTCGAGCGACATGCCGTGTCGCATCCCGATCGCGGCGGCGAGCGCCGCATCCCGCACGAAGCCCACGGTGGGCGTGTCGGCCGTGACGGGCACCATCTGGCCACCGGCGGCGAGGAGGAAGGTCCGCCCGGAGAGGCTCCGTTCGACGGCGACCGCCCGCACTCCGCAGGCCGCGTCGAGTCCGGCGCGGATCACGGTCGCGTCGGGGCAGGCGTGGCCGAGCCGCCGCGTGTCCCCGGGGCCCGCCCCCGACACGAGGCACCCGCCGTCGCCGAGCGTCGCGGCCGCGCGGGCGATGATCCGCCGATACGCGGCCGCGGTGCCGTGGGCGTCGAGATGCGCCGCGGCGGTGTTGGTCACCACCACCGTGTCGCTCGTGACTCCGGCCAGGGCCTGGGCCGCGAGCGCCCCGCTCGAGGCCTCGAGAATCGCGTGGGAACAGCCCGCGGCGGCGAGCCGGGCCAGCCAGCCGGCGAGCACCGTCGGCGCCGCGAGGTCGGCGGCGGACGGCTCCGTGTCGTCGGGGCCGAGACAGCCCAGGTCGGTGAGCACGCCCACGCGGTGCCCCGCCTCGGCGAGCACCGCGGCGGCCAGCCAGGCGGTGGTCGTCTTGCCGCTCGTGCCCGCGACCGTGATCAGGCGGAGTTCGCGGGACGGGTTTCCGACCAGCGCCTGCGCGATCCGGGCGTGGGCCGCCGACGAGTCAGGCACGAGGCACAGCGGCAGCCCGTCGGTCGCGACCATGCGGTCGGCCACCACCGCCGACGCGCCGCGGGCGAGCGCCACCGCGACCTCGTCGTGACCGTCGCCGCGGGGCGTCAGCCTGGCCACGAACGCGTCGCCGGGCCGGCACCGGGCCGCCACGTCGCTGCACCGCGTCACCACGACGTCGTCGCAGGCGATGAACCTCGCCTCCGGCAGCACCGCCGACAGCCGGATGCCGCCGCCGTCACGCTTCGCCCCACCCCGCCGCTCGTTCAGGTGTCGCATCACCGGCCTCCCTGCCAGGTTGCGGGCCGCCGAGGCGGGCCCGCCGAGATCGTCGGCACGTCCATCCATGGACGACGCCGGCGACGGATTGTCGACGGGGCGGAAAACGGGTCAAGGTCGGCTCCGCGTGCCGTCGCGCTGGCCTTCAGCCGAGCCCCCCAGACACCCCGTCTTGCCGCGACCGGGCCGCGCGGGCTACTGTCGGACGCATGCCGGTGCCTGCCCATCCTGCCGCGCCGTCCCCTGCCCTGCTCTGGGTGGGCGATCGCGCGCACGACGAACTCTCCGTCGCCTGGACGGCCGCCACGCGGCTGGCCGAGGTCCACGACGTCGCCACGCTCGACGAGGCGCTCGCCGCGTCCGTGCCCGCGTTCGCCGACCGCAGCCCAGCCGTGATCCTGCTGGCCTCGCCGACGCCGCTGGCGTGGACGCTCGAAGGCTGCGCGGCGCTCTCCCGCCGCTGGCCGCTGGCGCCCTTGGTGTCGATCGCCACCACGCTCGTCGAGGGCCGGCGGCGCAGCGGGCCGGCGCTGCCGGGGCTGGAGGAGATCCCGTGGCATGACGTCTCCGGACGGCTTGCGTGGTGGCTGCACGACCGGCGCCGCGGACTGGCGGGAAGCCTGGGGCAGCCCACCACGGCCCGCCGCGACGAGCGGCTCTTCGACGTCGCGTCGCGACTGGCCGACCGCGGCAGCGATGGCCGTGCCGACGGCGACGGCGTGTCGGTGGCCGCCTCGCGGGCGATCGACCTCGAGGGGCTCGCCGAGGTGGTGACGGCGGTCGGCCATCCGGTCCGCGGCCGATTTCGCGGCCGGCCACCGCTCGACGACTCCGCGGCGGTGGTGGTCTGGGACGTGCCCGCGATCACCGCGGCGGACCTTACCTGGATCTCCCTGCTCACCGCACACCGCCCAGCCCGCGCGGTCGTCGTGCTCGAGTCGTTCCCGCGGGCCGACACCACGCGGGCGGCCCTCGAGGCCGGCGCCGTCGCCGTGCTGGGCCGGCCCGTGTCGATGGAAGCGCTCTCGGGCGTGCTGCTGGGCGATCCCGCGACCGGCTGCGGTTGACGCCCCGGCGCCCTGGTGCGTATTTCTCCGCCATGGTCAGGCAGCCAGCGTCGTGGGCGGTCGCGGCACCGCTTCTCGCGGTGGCGGTCGGATGCGCGCCGGCGGCGCTGCGGTCGAGCCTCACCTCGACCGCGCTGACGCCGCTCGTCGGATCGCTCCGGTTCACGGGCGACGGCGAGCTGCCCCGGGCCTCCGAGGTGACGGCGGGCCAGCTCGTGATCCACGCCGACTTCCCCCTCGCCGGCCAGCACCGGCTGGTGCGGGAACTCGACGGCCTCCGCATCGACGTGAGCCAGGAACTCGGCCTCCCGGTGTCCGACGAGCCCGTGCATCTCTACCTCTTCGAGACGCCCGACCGCTACGACGCGTTCGTCGCCGCCCGCTATCCGGGCTTCCCGGCCCGGCGGGCATTCTTCGTGGAGACCGACACCACGCTCTCCGTGTTCGCCGCCTGGCAGGACCGAATCGCCGAGGACCTGCGGCACGAGACGACGCACGGCTACGTGCACGCCGTGGTGCCGGCCGTGCCGCTGTGGCTCGACGAGGGGATCGCCGAGTTTTTCGAGACGCCGCGGACCGAACGCGGACTGCACCGCGGCCATGCGGCCCATCTCGCCGGGCGGATGCTCGAAGGCACGTGGCGGCCCGACGTCGAGCGGCTCGAGGCCGTGCTCGCCGCCGGCGACCTCACCCAGGACCACTACGCCGAGGCCTGGTGCTGGGTGCACTGGCTCCTCCGCACCACGCCCGAGCGACGGGCGCTCCTGCAGGACTACCTCGCCGACGTGCGCCGCGATCCGGCCACGCCGCCCCTCTCGGCGCGGATTCGTCACCAGCTGCCCGCCGGCGGCGATGCCGCCGAGGATCTCAAGCGGCACGTGGCCGCCGCGGCCGCCCTGCCGGCCGACCACTGAGCCGTGTGCGGACGGTCGTACGGCTGACGCCGTGACGCTTCCCGGAAGCCGCAATCGCGTCAGGGCTTGCGAAACAGCGTGCCGTGCGCGGTGGCCTCGAAGCCGAGCTTGAAGAACAGCTTGATCGCCGCCTCGTTGGACTCCGAGACGTGCGTCTCGCAGAGGGCCACGCCCTCCTGGGCGAGATCGTGCAGCGACTCGGCGATCAGATGGCTCGCCAGCCCCTGCCGCCGCCTCGGCCCCTCCACGGTCACGCCGAACAGCCCGGCGGCCGGAACGCCCCACGACGTGGCCAGCGGCTCGACATCCCAGAACGTCGCCGCCCCGAGCACCGCGGCCGCCTCGTCGCGGAGCTCGTAGCGCCGCAGCGAGATGCCCGTGGTGGTGGCGGCCTCCCACCAGTCGCGGCGGGCCGGCTCGTCGATCACCCGCATCTGCGTCGCCCGCCGGATGGCGAGCTGGGCGCGGCCCACCGGGGGCCGGAATCCCGCGAGCGGCCGCCGCATCACCGCGATCCGATCGGCCTCCAGGTAGCCCGCCCGACGAAACACGCCCTGCATCGCCGGCGAGGAATCGAGGATGCCGGGCAGACTGGCCCCTCCGTAGAGTCCGAGATAGAAGCCGCCGAGCCCGGGCGCTCCGCCCCCCATGATGGTCACGGCACCGCGGCGGACGAGATACTCCTCGCATCGCGCCAGCAGCGCCGCGCCGATCTCCTCCTGGTGGTCGTGCGGCACCACCACCACCAGCATCGTGGTTCCGGTGGCCGTCGAGATCGCCGTGTGCTCGGGGTTGGGGCCGAACCCGGCATGGGCGAAGCCGAGCATCCGCTCGCCGTCGAGGGCGACCACGAGCCCCTCGCGGTCGAAGTAGGGCTTGGAGAACACGCACGATTCCAGCCACGCCGCGGTCATCGGCTGGAAGCCGCAGGGCCCGAGATCCGCCGCCCGCCAGACGTCGGCGAGGCGGGGCGGGTCTTCGTTGCGGAAGCTGCGATACTCGATCATGCCGGCCGGTCCCCCGCCGCGTCGCCGCCGGCCGCGAGCCGCACCTCGATCGTGCCGGCCCGTTGCCGGACCTCGTGCACGGCCTGACGCACGGTCGCCGAGACGCGATGCCGGCCGGTGGTCACGTCGAACTGCCACCCGTGCCAGGGGCACGTGAGCGTGGTGCCGCAGAGCTCGCCGGTGCCGAGCGGGCCGCCCTGGTGCGGGCAGAGCCCATCGAGGGCGTGGAGCGTGCCATCGACGTTCGCGATCGCCACCATCCGGCCCCCGGCCACCCGCTCGATGCTGCTTCCAGGCGGACAGTCCGCGGCGGAGGCGACCGGGATCCAATCGGGCATGGCAGCGGCTCACTCGGGCGGGCGCCCGGAGCCGTCAGGCGGCCGGGCGGGACTTCGCCTTTTTAGCCTTTCGCGGCGATCCCCGCCATCGGCGATGCACCCACCAGTACTGCGCCGGCTCCCGCCGGATCGCCAGTTCGAGCAGCGAGGTGTACCACTGCGAGAGCGAGGTCAGGGTCTCCGTCTCGCCGCCGCCGGCGGCGGGGTCGGCGACGCCCTCGAGCCGGAGGTCGTAGTCGAACAGCCTGCGCCGCCGCGTGGCGGAGCAGACCAGCACCGGTGCCGACGCCGAGAGGGCGAACACGCCGATCGCCTTGTGCACGCTCGCCGGCCGCCCGAAGAACTCCACCCAGCAGCCCTTCGGCCCGGCCGCCTGGTCGCCGAGCAGTCCGATCGCGCCGTTTTCGTCGAGCACCTGCGCCACGTCGGGCGCACTCCCCTTCTTGGGCAGGATGCGCTGGCCCCGCGACTCGCGAAACTCGGTCACGAAGCGGTCGAGCAGCGGGTTGTCGAGTTCGCGGGCGACGGAGAAGATCCGCACACCGAACAGGCCGAACAGATAGGCCGCGAGCTCGAAGTTGCCGTAGTGACCGGAGAGCACCACCTTCGGACGATCGAGCCAGAGGTGGCGGAGCAGCCGCTCCATGTCGTGGATTCGCAGGTGCTTCCGCCAGGTCGTCTTGTGGATCACGCGGTTGGCGTGGGCGATCTCGACGACCATCAAGAGCAGGTGCTCCCACATCCGCTGGGCGGTCTGCCGGCGGTCCTCGGCGGCCATGGCCGGAAAGGCGGTCTGCAGATTCTCCCGCACGACCGCCCGGCGGATCCGCAGCCGGTTCGCCAGCAGCCCCGAGAGCCCGCGGGCCCACCGCTCGCAGACGTCGCGCGGCAGCGACTGCACCACGCAGATCGCGACGCGGACGGCGGCGTAGACGAGGCGGTCGAGGCAGCGGGTGGGGAGCGATCGGGATCGCACGGGCGCGGTCTTCCGGACGGACGAAGGGGGTTCGAGGCCCGGAGTGTCGCGAACCGCGGGCCTGCGGGCCAGATCGGTTTGCCGCGGCCTGGGGCTGCAGGCTGGTCGTCCCCGGGGGCAGGGTCAGCCGGCGGGCCCGGGGACCGGCAGGGGCCGCGTGAGCATCAGGAACACGCCCACCGCGTTGAACAGGGCGTGGATCAGCACGGCCGGGAGGATCGAGCCCGTCCGCTGGGTGATCACCCCGAGCACGATCGCCAGCGGGAAG
>JBIIMU010000492.1:0-2540 GCA_044337845.1 Pirellulales bacterium
CGGCTGATCACGCTCGACAGCGTCACCCGCTCCGACGCCGCCGCCGACTTCTTCGGCGAGTGGAACGTGCCCCGGCAGGCGATCACCATGGGCGTGGGCACGATCCTCGACGCGCGACGGGTCGTGCTCCTGGCGTTCGGCGAGCACAAGGCCCCGATCGTGCGGCGGGCGGTGGAGGAGCCGCCGTGCAGCCACGTCTCGGCCAGCGCGCTGCAGCAGCACCGCGACGCCCGGTTCGTGCTCGATCGGGCCGCCGCGGCGCGGCTGTCGCGGTTCGAGCAGCCGTGGGTGGTCGGGCCGCTGGAGACGATGGGTCTCGAATGGACGCCGCAGCTCGCGAAGAAGGCGGTGATCTGGCTCTCGCTCAAGGTCGGCAAGCCGATCCTCAAGCTCACCGACGAGGACTACAACGAGCACTCGCTCCAGGACCTGCTCTCGTGCCGGGGCCGGGCGTACGAGACCAACATCGACGTCTTCAAGGCGATGCAGGGCACGATCACCGGCTGGCCGGGCGGCAAGCCGGGCGGGAGCCGCGGCGTGCCGGGCGGCTGCGACGCGTTTCCCAAGCGGGCGATCGTGTTCAGCCCGCATCCCGACGACGACGTGATCAGCATGGGAGGCACGTTCATCCGGCTCTGCGAGCAGGGGCACGACGTGCACGTCGCCTACCAGACCAGCGGCAACATCGCCGTCTGGGACGAGTCGGCCGACCGGCACGTCGACTTCGTGGAGGAGTTCTGCAAGGCGTTCGGCGTGGGCACCAAGACGTCCGGCATCGCCGACCGGATCCGGCAGTTCCTCAAGTCGAAGTCGGCCGGGGCGGTCGACATCCCCGAGCTGCAGACGGTGAAGGGGCTGATCCGCCGCACCGAGGCCCGGGCCGGGGCGCGATACTCCGGCGTGAAGCCCGACAACATCCACTTCCTCGACCTGCCGTTCTACGAGACCGGCCGCGTCCGCAAGAAGCCGATCGGCCCGGACGACATCGCGATCACGGTGGAGCTCCTCGAGCGGGTGAAGCCGCACCAGATCTACGCGGCCGGCGACCTCTCCGACCCGCACGGCACCCACCGCGTGTGCCTGGCCGCGATCCTGGCGGCCCTCGCCGAGGTGAAGGGCCGGCCCTGGGTCGCCGACTGCCAGCTCTGGCTCTACCGCGGCGCCTGGCAGGAGTGGGAGCCGCACGAGATCGAGATGGCGGTGCCGCTCTCGCCCGACGAGGTGGAGCGGAAGCGGATGGCGATCTTCAAGCACGAGAGCCAGAAGGACCGGGCGCTGTTTCCGGGCGCGACCGACCCCCGCGAGTTCTGGCAGCGGGCCGAGGATCGCAACCGCGACACGGCCCGGCTCTACGACAAGCTCGGCCTGCCGGAGTACGAGGCCATCGAGGGCTTCGTCCGGTACGACTACTAGCACGACGCCACCACGAAGGACACCATGACGAAGAAGTACAACGTCGGCATCATCGGCTACGGCTGGGCGGCGACCGCCCACATCGCGGCGATCAACGCCACCACCCAGGGGCGGGTGGCGGCCGTCTGGTCGTCGCGGCCGCTCGACGCGGCCGAGCTCGCCGCGAAGCACGGCGGCCCGATCAAGGCCTACCGCGAGCTCGACGCCATGCTCGCCGACCCCGACATCCACGTGGTCGACATCACGAGCTACCCGAGCCAGCACCGCGACCAGGCGGTGGCGGCGGCGAAGGCGAAGAAGCACGTGATCCTCGAGAAGCCCATGGCCAACACGCCCGAGGAGGTCCGCGACATCGTGGCCGCCGCGGAGGCCGCCGGCGTGAAGGGCTGCGTCTGCTTCGAGTGCCGCTACTCGAACCAGTTCCAGGTCACCAAGGCGCTCGTCGACGAGGGGCTGCTCGGGAAGCTCCACTACGGCGAGGTCGACTACTACCACGGCATCGGCCCGTGGTACGGCCAGTACCGCTGGAACACCGGCAAGAAGGACGGCGGCAGCGCCCTGCTCACGGCCGGCTGCCACGCCCTCGACGCGCTCCTGATGCTCATGGGGAGCGACGTGGAGAGCGTGACGAGCCTGAGCACGAAGTCGTCGAGCCCGATCTTCGCCCCCTACGAGTACGACACCTCGAGCGTCACGATCCTGCACTTCAAGGGAGGCGCGGTGGGCAAGACGGCCGCCATCGTCGACTGCCTCCAGCCCTACTACTTCCACACCCACCTCGTGGGCAGCGAGGGGAGCCTTCTCGACGACCGCTTCCACTCGATGAAGCTCAAGGCCGACAAGGGCCACTGGAGCAAGCTGTCGATGAAGATGCTCGACTCGGGCGACGTGAGCGACCATCCGTACCAGGCGCAGTTCCAGGCCTTCTTCGACGCCCTCGACGCCGGCCGCGACATGCCGCTGACGAGCTTCAAAGAAGCGAAGAAGACCTTCGACGTGATCTTCGCGGCCGACAAGAGCGCGGCGCAGGGCGGCCAGCCCGTGCGGCTGGGATGACGGGCGAGGCTTGGACTCGGTGCGGAGTCGGCATGCGCGAGCACCAGGGCTTGCGCGAGGCTCGGGGCTAC
>JBIIMU010000493.1:0-2538 GCA_044337845.1 Pirellulales bacterium
CCGGTCGCGCGACACCGCACGAATTTCTGCGACACCGTTGACGATCGACGACTGGATCTGGACGCTGCGGGCCGCGCCGCCACCACCAGCCGGACCAGCCTGGGCCATCGCGAGCGCCCGCGCGAGCAACTCCCCGGCGTTCGGCGGCCCGCCCGGCATCATCGGCCGCGGGTCGCCGGCGGCCGCCGCATCTCCAGCCATCGGGTCGCCGCCGACGCCGGGCCGTCGGGCCGCAAGCACGGCCTCGACCTGCTGGGGCTTGCCCCGCCGCACGATGCCCAGGGCGACCTTCGCGCCCGGGCCCGCCGCATCGACCATCTCGACGAGATCGAGCGGGCTGGCGAGCTCGACGCCGTCAAAGGTGAGCAGGACATCTTTGGCCTTGAGGCCCGCCTTGGCGGCCGGGCTGCCCGGCTCCACCCGCATGATCAGGAGCCCGCCGCGGTCCGGGAGGTCCACGTGCTCGCGGAGTTCCTCCGTCACCGGGCCGGTCACGACGCCGAGAGTGGCCTGCTGGCGGCGGCCAGCCCGTCCGCCCTCGGCAGGCTTCTCGGCAGGCTGATCCATCTGCCGGGCGCGCGGCCGACCCGGCTCGTCGGCCTTCTCGGCCTCGGCGCCGAACGCCGTCAGGCCCGCCGCCAGCACGACGAGGATGGTCACAAGCGCGTTCATCGGCACCTCCCCGGGTCGGGCACGATCAGGCGACGCGGCCGTCCTCGGCCATCTCGCGGGCGTGGTAGCTCGACCGCACGAGCGGGCCGCTGGCCACCTGCCGGAACCCCATCCCGCGGGCGAGCGTCCCGAGTTCGGCGAACTCCTCGGGCGGCAGATACCGCTCCACCGGCAGGGCGTCGAGGGCCGGCTGCAGGTACTGGCCGAGGGTCAGGAAGTCGACGCCGTGGTCGAGCAGGTCGGCGAACACGTCGAGGAGTTCGTCCCGCGTCTCGCCGAGGCCGAGCATCAGGCCGGTCTTGGTCTTCACGTCGGGCATGAGCTGCTTGGCATCGGCGAGCAGGCGAAGCGTCCACGAATAGACGCTCTTGCGGCCACGCACGGTGCGGTAGAGCCGGGGCACGGTCTCGGTGTTGTGGTTGAAGACCTCGGGCCGCGACCGCATGAGGATCTCGAGCGCCCCCTCCTTGCCGATGAAGTCGGGCACGAGCACCTCGATCGTGGCGCCCGTCGCCGCGCGGACGGCCTCGACCGTCCGCCGGAAGTGCTCGGCTCCGCCGTCGGGCAGGTCGTCGCGGGTCACGCTGGTGATCACGACGTGCTTCAGGTCGAGCCGCCGCGCCGCCTCGGCCACCCGCTCGGGCTCGTCGAGCTCGAGCGCTTCCGTCTTCCCCTTGGGCACCGAGCAGAAGCCGCAGGGCCGCGTGCACACGTTGCCGAGGATCATGAAGGTGGCCGTCCGCTGCGACCAGCATTCGAGCCGGTTGGGGCACCGGGCCGACGAGCAGACGGTCTCGAGGCCGAGCTCGGCGATCAGGTGCGCGGTCTCGGCGTGGCCACCGCCGGGAGCGAGGTTCTGCCGCAGCCACGGAGGCAGCCGGCGGGTCGGCGGCGGGGGCGGCTCGGACGCTGCCAGGATCGGCAGGACGACGGCCGCGGCGGACGGCGAGGCATCACCCGACACGACTCACGACCTCCGGCTGCTCGGGACGAGACTGGATGCGGAACGGAAACCCCGCGTTGACGTGCATCCGCGGGACGTCGAAGGCGGCGGCGACCGATTCGATGATCGCGGTGCGGACGTCCTGCAGCCGCACCCGCCGCTGCACGTCGGCCTCGATCGATCCCATGGTGGCCGGCACGTCGGCGTCATCCGGTCGTTGCCGTCGCGGAATGGTATCGACCCGGTGGAAAAGGTCGAGCGCCGGGCAGACGTTGACGAACGCCCCGTGGCAGACGACCCCCCGCCGCACGGCGAGCCCGGCCGCGGCGAGCAGGCCGCTGCGGCCGGCCACCCCGTGGAGGCCGGGCACCACCGACCCGCTGCCGCAGCGGACGGTGGCGATCGCGGCGGCGAGCCCGCGGAGGAATCGGTCCATGAATCCACCCACGTCGTCGGCCGCGAGGCCGAGGTCCTCGAGCCGCGCGAACACCGCCGCCACCACCTGCCCGGGCCCGTGCACGACCGCCCCGCCGCCGCGGCCGGTGAACCGCACGGCGAGCCGCCGTTCCCGCAGGTCGTCGTCGGAGAGCCGCACGTCGGCCCGCGAGCCCCCGCGGCCGATCGTGATCACGGGCTCGAACTCGCAGAGCACGAGCGTGGGATTGCGGCCCCCGCGGTCGGCCACCTCGCCGGCCAGCCGCTCGGCCATCGACAGGTAGTCGCCGAAGCGGGTCGTGCCCGCGAGCCAGACGGCCAGCGGCTTCCGCAGGGCGGAGGGCGCGGCTTCGGCGGCAGGCGGGCCGAGGGGGGGCATACGGGAGTTGTAGCAGGTCGTCGCGGCAGGGCAGGATGATCGCTTCCCGGCCGCCCACACACGAGGAGATCGGCATGCCGAACATCCCGCCGCCCCTGCCGTTTCCCGG
>JBIIMU010000494.1:0-2533 GCA_044337845.1 Pirellulales bacterium
GCCGCTCTCGGTGCTGCCCGCCCCCTGGCCGTTGGCCAGCCAGTTGACGAACCGGGCCCCGGAGGCCCAGTTGATCCAGATCGCCGGCGTGCTGTCCTGGCCGGCCTTGACGCTGTAGCGGGCGCCACTCGCGGCCGCGAGGTTGCGGTCGATCCCGCCGGTGTACGCCAGGCCCGCGGGATTCGCGGCCGCATCCGCCATCTTCGTGTTGAACAGCCGCAGCGCGTTGGTGGCCGCGGGGTCCACGGCGTTGAGGAACTGCACGTACTGCGCGTTGGTCACGTTGTATTTCGCGATCTGGTAGGTGTAGCCGACCGAGCCGTAGCCCGTGGTGAAGTCGGCCGCCGGCCCCTTGTTCATCACGAGGGTGTCCGGCGCGTTGCCCGGGTTGCCCACCGTCGCCCAGTCGAAGGTCACCTGGGCCACCACCGGCCGCGCGAGCAGCGCCGCGACGACGATTCCCGCTCCCACCGCCCGACCAGCCCGATGCATCGCCATGACAGCCCTCTCCTCAGCAGTTCGTGGTTCGCCCGCCGCTCATTCGTCCTGCACCTTCACACCCAGCCGTCCCAGCGCCTCGACCAGCTTCGCCTCCTGCGCCCCCACGAAGGCCGCCGCCACGCGGCCCTCCTGGTCGATCACGTAGAGCGTCGGCAACCCCGGCACGTTGTACTGCTGCCCGGCCACGCTCTCGGGCGACCCCTTTTCCGCCGGATCGAACGCGAACGTGAAGGTGTACTTCGTGCCCCGATTGGCCGCGATCCACTCGTCGAAGGCGTCTTTGTCATCGTAGACGTTGAGGCTCAGCACCTCGACGTTCTGGTCCTTGACCCGCTGGTAGAGCTTCTCGAGGCCCGGCATCGACGCCAGGCAGGGGCCGCACCACGTGGCCCAGAAGTCGAGGATCACCACCTTGCCCTTGAAGTCGGCCAGGCTCAGCGGCTTGCCTTCGGGCGTCTGCACCGTGAAGGCCGGAGCGGGCACCCCGGGCTCGAGCATCGGCCGCACCTCGACCGGCTTCTGGGACGCGGCCACCTCGTTGCCCGGCGGGGGCACCGGCGTGATCGTGAGTTCGGCCCCACTGATCGACGGGCGGGCGAGATACCACTGGCCGTCGATCTGGAAGGGATCGGCGAGGTTGAACCGCTCGGGCGAGCGAAACTCCTTCTCGCCCTCCTTGGTCATGAGCCCCTTGAACGTGCCGTCGCCGTCGAGATCGATGCAGAGCTCGACCATCCGGCGGGTCAGGTCGCCCTTCGCCGGCACGGTGTAGAGGCCGTCGTTCGTATGCTCCTTGAGCACGAACGAGTATTCCTTGCCGTCGGCCTCGGGCGTCTCGCCGAACTCGGCCTTGCCCTCGCGGCCCGAGATCGCGGCGTACGAAAACCCGCTCGCCTCGGGGCGGCGGAAGATGAAGATCCGGTAGTCGCCGCTCTCGGCCTCCTCCATGGGCGTGCCCCACGACACCCGCACGGGCCGGGTGGCAAACTCCACGTTCGCCCCGCTGATCTCGCGGACCACGTCCCAGTCGCCCGGGCCGTCGTCGGAGAGATCGCCATTCCGGTTCGAGTCGATGAACAGCCGGCTGCCGTCCTTGGTCACGTCGAGCGCGACGAGCGTGTCGCTCTGCGGGCCGTTGCCGAACCGGAGCAGGCCGTATCGCGGCGTGCCGGCATACGCGGGCTCCTTGGTCACGCCGGCCGGCTTCGCGGCGACGAGGCTCACGGCCGTCGGCATGTAGCCCATCCGGCTGGCCTTGAGCCGGTCCATGTCGAGGGCGGTGGGATTGAGCGTGAGTCGCGCCTTGATGGGGTCGGGCAGGTCGTCTTCCGCGGCGGGCGGCGGGGCCGCGGCCGAGGCCGTGACCATCAGGAGCCAGGCGGAGGCGAGGGCCGGGAGCCGCGGCAGGCTGCGGCGCGTCACGATGGGCATGGGGTGGTTCCGGCTGGCGTGGGGACCGAACGGGCGGAGAAAACGCCGGGCAGCCGACACGAAGCGGGCCTCGAGGCCGGCGTCAGCCTCGAGGCCCGTCGTGAGCGGATCGATCGAGGCCGCGGTCAGATCTGGCCGTCGCCCCGGCGGCGATGCCGCCGCGAGATGAACCAGCCGACGGCGGCCGAGCTGCCGAGCAGGGCGTAGGTCGTCGGCTCGGGCACGGCGGACACGGTCACGAGGTCAAGCCGCAGGCTGCCGCCGGAGGCCAAGGAGCGGTTGTAGCCCATGCTGAGGTCGGTTGAGTCGGTGCCGGCGAACGACGACACATAGCCCGTCGTGCCCGACACGGCCGACAGCGAGGGGTCGAAGGCCCCGACGATGGCGAATGCGAAGTTCGCGTTGTTCTCGAAGCCCTGGCCGGTTGGCAGCGTGATGCTGATATTGTCCACGAAGCCCGCGGCAAGCGGAGCCGTCCAAAAGGTGCCGGTGGTCGTCACGGACGGGCTCAGAAAGTTGCCCGTGGTGCCGCCGCCGATCGTGCGGAAGTCGACCAGACCCGTTGAGTTGACATTCACCGTGGCCGTGCCGCTGATGGACG
>JBIIMU010000496.1:0-2527 GCA_044337845.1 Pirellulales bacterium
CCTCAAGAAGCGGGGGGGCACCCGGGGCGTGATCGTGTCGGGCTGCCTGGCGGAGCGACAGAAGGAGGGGCTGCTCGAGGAGCTGCCCGGGCTCGATGCCGTGATCGGCGTGTTCTCCCGCGACGAGATCGCCAAGGCGGCGGAGCGGCTGATCGGCGGCCTCGGCGACCAGCGGAGCATCTTCCGGCCGGCCCCCGCCCGGGCGCTCGACGACTCGGGCCGGATGCGGGTCACACCCCGGCACATGGCCTACCTCAAGATCTCCGAGGGCTGCGACCGGACGTGCACGTTCTGCGCGATCCCGAAGATGCGGGGCAAGCACGCCACCAAGCCGATCGAGGAGGTGGTTCGCGAGGCCCGGGAGCTGGCGGCCGACGGCGTGCAGGAGCTCGTGATCGTCGCCCAGGACACCACCTACTACGGGATGGACCTCTACGGCGAGCCGCGGCTGGTGGAGCTGCTCGACGAGCTCGAGCGGGTGGAGGGGATCCGCTGGATCCGCCTCATGTACCTCTACCCGATCTTCTTCACCGACCGGCTCATCGAGAAGATGCCGCTCCAGCACGCCAGCGACGCGATGCTCAAGCGGATGCAGCGGCGGGTGAACCGGGGAGCGACGGAGGAGCTGCTCGCCAAGCTCCGGGCGCGGATTCCCGACCTCGTGCTGCGGACGACGTTCATCACGGGGTTTCCCGGCGAGACCCGCGGGCAGTTCCTGGAGATGGTCGACTTCGTCCGCCGCTGGCGGTTCGAGCGGGTGGGCGTGTTCACCTATTCGCTCGAGCCCGACACGCCGGCCGCGCGGCTCGACGGGCACCTGCCCGAGGAGGAGAAGGCGGCCCGCCGCGACGAGCTGATGCTCGTGCAGCAGGGAATCGCCCACGACCACGCCCGTCGGCAGGTGGGCCGGGTGCTCGACGTGATCGTGGACGGCCCCAGCGGCGAGCGGGACGACGTCTGGCTCGCCCGCACGATGGGCGACGCGCCCGACATCGACTGCCTCGTCTACCTGACCGCCCCGGGGACGTCGCCGGCGGCGCCCCTCACCGGCCGCATCCTGCCGGTGGAGGTGGTGGCGGCGAGCGGCTACGACCTCGCGGCCGTGCCGGCGGAGGCCTGACGGTGGCGAGCGACCGGATCCTGACCGTGCCGAACCTGCTCTCGGCGATCCGGCTCGTGCTGGCGATCGTGTTCTTCGTGGCGGCGGAGCAGGGGCGGCCCGTGGCGGCGTTCTGGCTGTTCGTGGTGGCCGCCTCGACCGACTGGATGGACGGCTGGTATGCCCGCCGCTTCGGCCAGGTGAGCCGGCTGGGCCGGATCTTCGACCCGCTCGTGGACAAGGTGATCGTGTGCGGGGCCTACGTGGTGCTGGCCGCCGCCGGCACCGCGATCGCGCCGTGGATGGCCGTGGTGGTCGTCGTCCGGGAGCTGATGGTGACGGCGATCCGCGCCGAGATGGAGAAGACCGGGCACGACTTCTCGGCCGCCTGGTCGGGCAAGATCAAGATGGTGCTGCAGTGCGTGGCGGTGGCCCTGGTGCTCGCCGACCGCGCCTGGCCGGGGCTCGCCGCCGGCGGCCTGACGGTGGGGCAGGCGGCGGTGTGGGCCTCGTGGGCGGCCGTCGTCGCCACGATCTGGTCGGGCCTGGAATACCTGGTCGCCGCGCGGCCGCTGGTGCGTCCGTGACCGCCGGCGGCGAACCCGGCCTCGAGGCGTCGTGGCCCGCGGCGGTCGTGTTCGTGGGCACGCTCGTCGCGTTTCTCCGGGCGGCCACGGTCGTGGTGGGCCGGCTGCGGCGGGGCGAACCGCTGGTCGTCGAGCGGCCGCATGCCGCCGTGCCCTGGGATCTCGGCGACGTGGGTGTCATCGTGGCGGCGTACGTGTGGGGGGCCGGGCTCCTCGAGTGGTTGTCGGCGAAGCCGATCACGCTCTTCGACGGGCTGGTCAACAACGCCACGCTCAATGTCGCGGTGCTCCTGGCGGGGATCGCCTGGCTCTCGGCCCGCGGCGCCGATGCCGCCGCGCTCGGCTTCCGGTCGCCGGGGAACGGCGAGGTGTTCCGGCTGGCGGTCGGCGGGCTCGCGCTGGTGCAGTTTCCCCTCCTGCTCGCGGCCGCCGCGGTCAATGCGATCGTCCCCTACGAGCATCCGATCCTCGAGTTTCTCGACAACGCCCGCGGCCCGGCGGCGGCCCTGGTGGTGATCGTGTCGGCCGTCGTGACCGCGCCCCTCGCGGAGGAGTTTTTCTTCCGGCGGGTGCTGCAGGGCTGGCTCGAGAAGCGGTTCGTGGGCCAGCCCGGGATGGCGGTGCTGATCGCGTCGGCCGCGTTCGCGGCGGCGCACGTCGGCCAGGGGCTCGCCTTCCTGCCCCTCTTCCCGCTGGCGATCGTGCTCGGGGTGATCACCCAGCGGACGGGCTCGATCCTCCCGGCCGTGCTGATCCACGCCCTGTTCAACGCGGTGGGCGTGTTCCTGATGCTCACGCGGCCCCTGCCGGTTCCCGGGCCCGCCGGCTGACCCTGCCCCCG
>JBIIMU010000495.1:0-2527 GCA_044337845.1 Pirellulales bacterium
GCCAGGCCGGCGCGGCGGCGGGGGGCTGGGGCGGCGGCGCCGCGCGGGCCGCCGGGGGGACCGCCGTGGGGGCCGCGAGCAGGTCGTCGGGCGAGGGGAATCTCCGGCCCGGATCGCCGCCGGGCGTCGTGGATACGGGCACCGCCACCACGCCCGTCGGATCGCCGCGATCGATCACGCGGATCGAGACATCGTCGATCAGGGCCACGCCGAGGCCGGTGAGGGCGAAGGTCACCACGAGCGGCTCGCCCGCCGCGTCGGGCGGCACGATCCGGTGCAGCACGAGCCGCCGCCAGACCTTCGTCGTCGCCACCCGCTCGCCGAGCGCCGGTCCGCCGAGCGAGTCGAACACGAACAGCCCGTCCACGCTGCCGCTGATCGGCTTGGGAATCATCACCTTCGCCGTGATCTCGACGAGCTTGCCCGCCGGCGCCGTGAGGGGCGGGGTCGTCACCCACACCGGCGGCGTCTCGACCACCACGGGCGTCTCGTCTTCGCTCGTCGCCCGGGCGGCCAGCCGCAGGCAGCCCTGGCCCGAGGCGGGATTGGCGCGGCCGATCTCGACGCTCGTGACCATGTCTTCGGCGGCGTGGGCGAAGTGCCGCCAGCCGCCGCCGGCGAGCTCCTCGATCCGCTCCATGCCGCCGCCGCGGAGCAGCTCCGGGCCCGGCACCGTCGCCGCGCGGGCGGCGATGAACTGCCACTCCTCGCCGAGCGCCGTGTCGGAGGCGACGAGCGGGCTCGAGACCATCGACCCCTCGGCCTTCACGGCGTTTTCCCACACCCGCCGCTCGAACTGCCCCGCGATGGCCGCCGCCCGCCGCAGCCGGAGCGTGGCGGCCGCCGGATCCGCCGCCGCGATCGACTCGGCCTCGGCCGCGAGCCGCCCCGCCTCGGTGAGCATCGGCACCGCGCTCACCGGCGGCGGGCCGCTGAGCGCCTGCGGCGGCAGCCGGCCCAGCAGGTCGCCGGCCGCGGCCAGCGCGAGCGCCGCGGTCGTGCGCGCGGAGGAGAGCTCCTGCGTCGCCAGGGCCCGCACCCGCGACTGGATGTGGGCGGTCACGGCCGGCTCGCCGCTGAACAGGATGGTGGCGTGGGTCATGAAGTCGTCGAGCGTCACCGACACGCCGCCGGTCACCCGCTGCTGGCGGAGCGGCCGCAGGCCGCCGGGCGACACCTCCCACGCCTGGTGCGCCTCCGGCACGCCGGGCACGAGGATCGTGAGCGGGGCCTCGTTGGCGGGCACGTCGCCGCCGGCGTAGCGGCGGGCCACGATCTGCGAGCCCTGCACGCACCGCCACGCGACCACGATCCGGGCCCGCGAGGCCTCCATCACGAAGGCCTGCACCTCGTCGCTGCTGGTCTGGGCCTTGGCGGCGAACCGCCCCGCCGCCCCCCACGGTTCGAGCACGTGCAGCCGCAGGTTCATCTCCCGCGCCGCGGCCGCCCGGGCCCGCGACTCACGGTCGTCGCCGTCGATCCGTCGGGTGGAGGTGAACAGGATGCCGCGGGTGCCGGCGGCGACCGCCGAGAAGGCCGCCAGGGAGAGGCTCTCGCCGTCCACCGCCAGGCCGCGTCCGCCGACGCCCGCCAGCGCCGCGGCCTGACGCGCCGCCCGGGGTTCGATCTCCGTGGAGATGGTGGCCAGCAGCGGCGTGCCCGGCCGCGCGAGCCGGGGCCGCTCCCGCAGCCACGTGAGATAGTCCACGAGTTCGAGGCTGGTGCCGAGCACGGTCTTCCGCGCCACGAGCATGTCGATGTGCCGCGACACCGACCTCAGGCCGGAGTCGGCCGAGCCGATCAGTGGCCGACCGGGCCGCTGGTCGCACGCCCGCACGCGGCGGCCCCGTTCGGCGAGCTCCTCCACGTGCGACTCGTCGAGGCCCGTGCCGAGGTCCCACACCAGCACGCGGTCCCAGTTGCGGAGCACCGGCAGCGACGCGGGATCGCGGAGGTCGACGTCCGGGATCGGCGGCGGCGGACAGATCACCCACAGGCCGGCGCGGCGAGCGGCGGCGAGATGCTCGCTGCTGGCGGGCTCCGCGAATCGCACGCAGTTGAAGCCGAGCGCGGCCAGGGCCTCCATCGGCTCGCCGTTCCAGTCGATCGACCGCGGAAAGAAGGGGAGCCCGTCAACCTCGAGCACGCCGCGGTTGAGGCCCGCCGGCGGATCGACGATCGCGTCGCCGGCGACCGACACGGGCAGCACGTGGGGATCGGCGTGGGGCCGCGCGGCGGTCGACTCCGGCGGCGGCACGACGCCCTCGACATGCACGTCGTCGATGGCCAGCTCGAACGGTCCCGGCACCGACGGGCAGTCGATCACCAGATGCGTGACGCGGCCGCCGTCGGCCGTCCCGGGGCCGTGCTCGAGCCGCAGCGGCGGCAGGCGGCTGGCGAGCGCGGCGGCCACGCCCCCCACCTCGAGCAGTTCCCAGCGCTCGACGTCGCGAGACGCGGTGCCCGGCACAAGCACCTCGACGGGCCGGCCGGTGCGGGCCGAGATCCACCCGGGGAGCACCACGCG
>JBIIMU010000497.1:0-2526 GCA_044337845.1 Pirellulales bacterium
GCGGATCGACGGGCTGTTTCGCGGCCTCTCGTTCACGCGGATCACGGGCACGGCCGGCGACACCACGAGCCTCGTGCAGGAGATCTGGCGGGCCTTCCTGATCGCGATGCTCGTGGCGCTCGTCGTGGAGGGTCTGCTGAGCCTGCCCCGGCCGGCGGCGGCCGACCGCGCGGCGAAGGTCCCGCGGCCGCTGGAGGCCGCGGCATGAGCGAGCAGGCGCTGCGGTTCTTCACGACTCCGTGGACGATCGGCATCTCCGCGGCCCTCGTGGCCGCCACGCTCGCCGTGGCCTTCCTCACCTGGCGGCGGAGCGGCTTCGCGGTCGGCACCGGCCTCGTGGAACTCCTCCGGGTGGCGATCGCGACGCTCGTCGCCGTGCTGCTCAACCAGCCGGAGTGGGTGGAGGAGTATCGGCCCGACGAGAAGCCGACCGTGGTGGTGCTCCACGACGCCTCGCGGAGCATGGACACGAAGGACATCGTCGCGACCGACGGCAACGGCAGCGGCGCTGCGGGCCCGCGAACCCGCCGCGAGGCGGTGGCTCCGCTCGCCGAGAGCGGGTTCTGGAAGCCGCTCGAAGGTCGGTTTCAGGTGGTCGTCGAGTCCGTCGCCGCGGCGCCGCCGGGCACCGCGACCGACCTCGCCGAGCCGCTCGGCACGCTCGCCGAGCGGTTCGCCGCGCTCCGGGCCGTGGTGCTCGCCAGCGACGGCGACTGGAACAAGGGCCGACCGCCGCTCGACGCGGCGCAGAGCCTCAGGCTCGCGCAGGTGCCGGTCTTCGCCGTGCCCGCGGGGAGCCCCACGAAGCTCCCCGACCTCGACCTCACGAGCCTCGACTGCCCCACGATGGGCGTGGCGGGCAAGCCGGTGCGCGTGCCCTTCACCATCGTCTCGTCGCTGCCGACCGAGCGGGTGGTGGTGGCAACGCTCGCCACGAGCACCGGCGAGAAGCTCGTGAAGGAGGTCCGCCTGCCGCCGATGGCGACGGTCACCGACTGGGTCTACTGGACCCCGCCGGCCGTGGGCGACTACACCGTCACGCTCGCGATCCCCGTCGAGCCGGGCGAGATCCTGCCCGACAACAACCAGCGGACGGCGCCGATCGCGATCCGCCAGGAGAACCTGAAGGTCCTCGTCGTGGAGAGCGTGCCCCGCTGGGAATACCGCTACCTCAGGAACGCGCTCTCCCGCGATCCGGGCGTCGAGGTCTCGTGCCTGCTCTTCCAGCCGGGGCTCTCCAAGCGGGGCGGCGGCACGAAGGACTACATCCAGAAGTTCCCCTCCGGCCTCGACGAACTCTCGAAGTACGACGTCGTGTTCCTGGGCGACGTGGGCGTGGGCGAGGGCCAGCTCACCGACGAGGACTGTCGGCTCCTGAAGGGCCTCGTGGAGTATCAGGCCAGCGGCCTCGTGTTCATGCCGGGCTGGCGGGGGGAGCAGGCGTCGCTCGCGGGCACGGCCCTCGACGAGCTCTGCCCGGTGGTGATCGACCCGGCGCGGTCCGACGGCATGGCGAGCGAGGCCCCGCGACGGCTCGTGCTCACCGAGGCGGGCCGCAAGAGCCTGCTCACGAAGCTCGCCGACGGCGGCACCGAGAACCTCGCCGTGTGGGAGAGCCTGCCGGGCGGCCAGTGGCACGGCCCCGTGCTCCGCGCCAAGGCCGGCAGCGAGGTGCTCGCGGTGCACGAAGACGCCGCCAACGAATACGGCCGCATCCCGCTGCTCGTGACGCGGTCGTTCGGTGCCGGCAAGGTGCTCTACATGGCCACCGACGGCGCGTGGCGGTGGCGGAAGGGGGTCGAAGACAAGTATCACTACCGCTTCTGGGGCCAGGTGGTCCGCTGGATGGCCTACCGCCGCAACATGGCCCGCGGCGAGCGGATGAGCCTCTCCTTCGCGCCGGAGCAGCCGCAGCTCGGGCAGACGCTCGCGATCGACGCCCGCGTCACCGAATCGAGCGGCGAGCCGCTCTCCCGCGGCGAGGTGACGGCGCGGATCACGGCGCCCTCGGGCGCGGTCGAGACGGTGCGGTTCGCGGCCCCCGGCGGCGACGGCGAGTGGGGCGTGTTCGCCGCCACGTTCACGCCGACGGAGCCCGGCACGCACGAGCTCGTGCTCGCCTGCAAGGAGACGGGCGACACGCTCGACGCGTCGGTGTTCGTGCAGGGCTCGGCCGAGGAGGGCATCGGCAAGGCGGCCCGGCCCGAGGTGCTCGCCGAGATCGCGCAGGTGACCCGCGGCAAGGTGGTGCGGCCCGACGAGATCGCCGGGCTCGTGGAGTCGCTCGCCGCCCTGCCCGACCCGCCGCCGTCGGTGCGGCGGCTGCAGCTCTGGAGCCATCCGCTCGTGGCGGCGTCGCTCGTCACGCTCCTCGGCCTCTTCTGGATCGGTCGCAAGCGGCAGGGCCTCGTCTGACGACCGCGGCCTCGTGCCGCCGCCATCGCGTGAGCTCGGTGTCAGGAAGCCGCCATCGCGTGAGCTTGGCTTCAGGAAGCCGCCATCGCGTGAGCTTGGCTTCAGGAAGCC
>JBIIMU010000001.1:0-32498 GCA_044337845.1 Pirellulales bacterium
TCGCAGCCGCTGCCGCGATGGGGGGCGTCGGCCGATCGACCGTGCCGCGCGGGGGCGGCGGCGTCGGGCGACGTCGTCCAGCTCGGCGTCGGCCCCTCGCAGCCGTCGACGAACTCGCCGCCGGCGGCGTGTCCGCCGAGTGCCAGCGCCACCGCCACGACGAGACCGGCCGCGCGGACCGCGGGCGGCGGCACCGGCGGGGGCGTCCGGACGGCGGCGAAGGGCAGGCTGACCATGGAAACCCGGGGACTGGGAGGGAGGGCTTCTATCAGGCCGCTCGGCTCCGGCTCCAGATGAGATGGGGGAAATGGGAGGGCCGGTCGCAATCGGGAGGCATCCGTGGTTTGATGAAGGCTCGCCGCCAGCCTCCCACGCCAGCCATGAAGCCGACGACGGCCGACAACCTCCTGCACCTCGCCGGTGACCTCGACCTCGTGCCGCTCGGCCAGCTGGCGGAGGCGTTTTCGGAGTCCGGCGGGCACGCCCTCGATGCCCAGGCGTTCGGCCAGGTGCTCGTCCGCCGCGAGCTGCTCACCGGCTTCCAGCTGGAGCGGCTGCTCCGCGGCGAACGCGGCGGCTACTTCTTCGGCCGCGCGAAGATCCTCTACCAGATCGGGGCGGGCTCGTTCGCGCGGGTCTACCGCGCGATCCACCGCGACACCGGCGCCGTGCTCGCCGTGAAGGTGCTTCGCAACCGGTTCTCCAACGACCCCGAGAAGTGCCGCGCGTTCCAGCACGAAGGCGAGATGGGGCGGCTCCTGCGGCACCCGAACATCGTGGCCATCGAAGACGTGGGCCAGCAGAACGGCGCCAGCTACCTGACGATGGAGTTCGTCGAGGGGCAGACCCTCCGCGAGCTGGTCAAGATCCGCGGAGCGCTCGACGCCTCGAAGGCACTCGATCTCATCCACCAGGCGGTCTGCGGCCTGGAGTATGCCCACCGCCGCGGCGTGACCCACCGCGACATGAAGGCCTCCAACGTGATCATCTCCTCGACCGGCCGCGCGAAGCTGGTGGACTTCGGCCTCGCCGGCGTCGACGAGTCGGGCGACAAGGTGCTCGGCCGCGTCGAGAAGCCCCGCACGATCGACTACGTGGCCCTCGAGAAGGCCACGGGTGTCCGCGACGACAGCATCCGGAGCGACCTCTACTTCCTCGGCACCGTGGCCTACCTCGCCCTCGCCGGCTCGGCGCCGCTCACGGAATCCCGCGACCGTAGCGTGCGCGGCGACCCGCGCCGCTTCCAGCAGGTGGTGCCGCTGGGAACGAAGTGCCCCGACCTGCCCCGCGACGCGGTCGAGATCGTCTCGCGGATGATGCACTTCGATCCGCTCGAGCGCTACCAGACCGCCACCGACGCCAGGCTCGCCCTCGAGACGGCCCTCGCCCGGCGGGCGACCGGCGGCGACGCGGCCGCCCCGGCAGCCGCCGCGGCGACGGCGGTCCGGCCGACCACGCCCGCCGCGGCCCCGAAGGCCAAGGGCACGGTGATGCTCGTGGAGTCGGGCGAGAAGGCCCAGCAGGCGCTGCGGGAGTTTTTCGCGAAGCTCGGCTACCGCGTGCTCCTCACGGAGAACCCGCAGCGAGCCCTGGCGCGGTTCCTGAACACCCCCGTGCCGGCCGACTTCCTCGTGATCAGCACGCGGGAGATCGGCGCGGCGGCGGTCGAGGCCTTCAACCGGCTCACCACCGACGCCTATCTCGCCGGCGTGCCGGCGGTGCTCCTCGTGAGCCCGCGGCAGGCCGAACTCGTGGCCGCGGCCAAGGCCGACGCGCGGCGGAAGGTGGTGAGCCTGCCACTCCAGCCGGCCGAACTCGCGCGGGCGATCGACGAGATCCTCAAGCGACCGGCCTGATTCCCGCGCGGGCGATTTGAGCGGCGTCGCGCATCGGGTATCCTGCGGCCCATCGTGATGGCCTGCGAGGCGGCCGGACATCGCGACCCCGCTCCTCTCTCAACGACGGCCGCCATGGACCTGCAGGCGTATCAGACCGAGGGCTTCCACGACGAGCTCCTCGACGGCTCCTTGCGGCCGCGGCCGGGGGCCGAGCTGCTCGTGAGCCGACTGGCCGCCGCCTCCGACGGCGAGCTGGCGGAGCGGCAGCGGGCGGCCGACCGGCTGCTGCTCACGATGGGCATCACCTTCAACGTCTACGGCCACGAGGCCGGCACCGAGAAGATCTGGCCGTTCGACGTCGTGCCGCGGGTGATCGAGGCGGCCGAATGGGCCCTGATCGAGCGGGGCCTGAAGCAGCGGATCCAGGCCCTGAACCTGTTCATCGACGACATCTACAACCGGCGGCAGATCGTGGCCGACGGCGTGGTGCCCGACTGGCTCGTCGATTCGGGGAAGTGCTTCCGCGGCCCGTGCGCGGGGCTCAAGCCCCCGCGGGGCGTGTGGTGCCACATCACCGGCACCGACCTCGTCCGCGGCGGCGACGGCGTGATGTACGTGCTCGAGGACAACCTCCGCACGCCGTCGGGCGTGTCGTACGTGCTCGAGAACCGCGAGGTGATGAAGCGGACCTTCCCGCAGCTCTTCGCCGGCCAGCGGATCAGCCCGGTGGAGAACTATCCCGAGCGGCTGCTGGCGATGCTCGAGTACATCGCCCCGCCCCAGGCCCGCGACCCGACCGTCGTGGTGCTCACGCCCGGCATCTACAACTCGGCCTACTTCGAGCACAGCTTCCTGGCCCGGCAGATGGGCGTGGAGCTGGTGCAGGGATCCGACCTCGTCGTCCAGGGCGACGTGGTCTTCATGCGGACCACCCACGGCCTCGACCGGGTCGACGTGATCTACCGCCGGATCGACGACGACTTCCTCGACCCGCTCGCCTTCCGCGAGGATTCGCTCGTCGGTGTGCCGGGGCTGATGCGGGCCTACCGGGCGGGAAACGTGGCGCTGGTCAACGCGCCCGGCACCGGCATCGCGGACGACAAGGCGGTGTATGCCTACGTGCCCCAGATCATCCGCTACTACCTCGGCGAAGACGCGATCATTCCCAACGTGCCCACGTTCGTGTGCGGCGAGCCAACGCAGTGCGACCACGTGCTCTCGAAGCTCCACGAGTTCGTGGTCAAGCCGGCCAACGAGAGCGGCGGCTACGGCATCGTGCTCGGGCCCCGGGCCACGCAGGAGCAGCTCGAGGACTGCCGGGCCCGGATCAAGGCCAACCCCCGCAACTACATCGCCCAGCCGATGCTCTCGCTGTCCCGCGTGCCGACCGTGGTGGGCGACTCGCTCGAGGGCCGCCACGTCGACCTGCGGCCGTTCATCCTCTATGGCGAGGAGATCTTCGTGCTCCCGGGCGGCCTCACCCGCGTGGCGCTCGTGAAGGGGTCGCTGGTGGTCAACTCGTCGCAGGGGGGCGGCAGCAAGGACACCTGGGTCGTGAACGAGGGGAGGCGATAGGCATGCTCTCCCGCGTGGCCGACAGCGTGTACTGGATGAACCGCCAGATCGAGCGGGCGGAAAACGTGGCCCGGGCCGTGGAGACCACGCTCGACCTCGCGCTCGACGGCACGATCAGCCCCGGCCGCCTCTGGAACGCGCTGGTCTGCACGTTCGGCGACGAGTCCGACTTCTGGGCCCGCTTCGGCCTGGCCGACCAGGCCAACGTGATCTCCTTCCTGGCGTTCGACCAGGCGAATCCCAACTCGATCGCCTCCTGCCTGCAGGCCGCGCGGGAAAACGCCCGCACCGTCCGCGACATGATCAGCACGCCGATGTGGGAGGAGATCAACAAGGCGCATCTCTACGTGCGGTCGGCCGCCGCGGCCAACGCGGAGATCGACCATCCCCGCGAGTTCCTCGACGACGTGAAGCGGGCGAGCCAGCTGATCACGGGCGTGGCCGACGCCACGATGTCGCACGGCGAGGCCTGGCACTTCGCCCGGATGGGACGGCTCATCGAGCGGGCCGACAAGACGAGCCGGGTATTGGATGTGGAGCACTATTTTCAGCCGGCGGCTGCGCGAATCGCGCCGCCGGCTACCGGGACCGCGGCCTACGGCTCGGGTCCCGGGTTTGACGCGGGGCTGCAGGGCAGGGCTGGGGCGGCTGTGCGAATCGCGCCGCCGGCTGCCGGGACCGCGGCTGACGAGACGGAGGCGGTGGCCGTGCAGTGGTCGGCCGTGCTCGAGAGCGCCAGCGCCCTCGAGATGTACCGCAAGGTGCACGGGGCCGTGTCGCGGCGGAGCGTCGCCAACTTCCTGATCTTCGACCGGGAGTTTCCCCGGGCGATGCACTTCTGCCTGATCAAGGCGGAGGAGTCGCTGCTGGCGATCACCGGCGGCGCGAAGGGTGCCTACTCGAACCCGGCCGAACAGCGGCTCGGCCGGCTGCGATCGCACCTCGACTACGGCGCGATCGACGAGATCCTCGGCGGCCCGGGCGGCCTGCACGGATTCATCGACGGCTTCCAGACCGACCTCAACCAGGCGAGCCAGGCCGTGTTCGACACCTTCTTCGCCCTCCAGCCGGTGGGCACCACGGGCTGACGGCGGGCTCCGCAGCCGCTGGCCCTCGTCAGCCCCCGCGGCAGCGGGCCACGAAGGCCGCATAGTCCTTCGGGGTGTCGATGCCGCGGGCGGCGTGATCGATCCGCGCGGCCGCGATCGGGATGCCCGCCTCGACCACCCGCAGCTGCTCGAGGCTCTCGAGCGCCGCCAGCCGCGACTCGGGCAGCGCGTTCCAGCGGTCGAGGAGGCTGCGGCGAAAGGCGTAGAGCCCCACGTGCTGCCACCAGAACGGCGGCTCCGCGGCGAGCAGGCCGTCGCTCCAGTCGCGGGCGGCGGGCACCGCGGCCCGGCTGAAGGTGAGGGCCCGCCAGCAGCCCGGCTCCTCGCGGCCGTCGGCCTGCCGCCACGGCGTGAGCACCGCCTTCACGCAGGCCGGGTCGCGGAGGTCGTCGGCGCTGCGAAGCGGCGTCACGAGCGTGGCCATGCCGGCCTCGGGGCAGCGGTCGAGCAGATCGATGGCGGCGTCGATGGCGGCGGCCGCGAGCTCCGGCTCGTCGCCCTGCACGTTCACGATCACGTCGGCGGCGGCGAGGCTCGGCAGCGCCTCCACGATCCGCGCGGTGCCGCTCGGCGCCTCGGGCGACGTCATCACCGCGGTGCCGCCGAACGCCTTCACGGCCGCCTCGATCTCGGGGCTGTCGGTGGCCACGATCACGTCGGTCGCGGCTCGCGAGCGGCGGGCGGCCTCGTAGGTGTGGGCGATCAGCGGGCGGCCGGTCTCGGCGAGGAGCATCTTCCGCGGCAGGCGGGTGCTCGAGAGGCGGGCGGGAATCACGATCACGGCCGATCGGGCGGCGGGCATGGCGGTGGTGTCTCCGAGGGCGGACTCTGGGCGGGATTGTCCGCGGCCGGCCGTTCGGCGGCTACGGCAGCTGTTGCTTGCGGGGCCGCCCGCGAGTGATACGATCGGAGGTCCACTCGCCCGAGTGGCGGAATTGGCAGACGCGCAAGATTCAGGTTCTTGTCCAGGTAACTGGGTGGAGGTTCAAGTCCTCTCTCGGGCATTCGCGGGGCGCCGCGTCTCAGGAGGCCGCAATCGCGTGAGCGATGCGGACCGCGGCCCACGAGAGGTCGTACGGCTCACGCCGTTACGCTTCCCGGCCACTCAGGAAGCCGCCATCGCGTGAGCGATGCGGACCGCGGCGGGCGAGGGCTTCGTCACTCCGCCCGATCCGGATGCTCGTCGCGAACACCCGCCGACACGTGCGTGGCCAAACCGTGCGGCTCCAGCTGGAAGATCTGCACCACCGTGCCGCTCGTGAAGGCGTGGACGATCGCCCCGGTCGCCGGCTCCACCACCACGGCGGCTTCCCGCACTTTCCGGCCGGTCAGGCGCTGAATCTCCTTGCGGAGCTCGTCGCACGACACCGCGAACAGCGCCCGGTGGTACTGCTCCACCTTCGCCGCCCCGGATTCGGAGCTGGCGAGAATCTTTTCCGCGGGGGTCAACGCCTCGTGGAGGGTCAGCACCACCGTATCATCGCTGGCCACGACGGTCACGGCCTTCGGGGTGTGGCCCGTCCGCTCCGACTGCATCGACAGCGCGATCTCGGCCAGCTGCTTCGAGAAATCGCCCGGCATGGTTTTCTCGTTGCTCATCGGATCGGCTCCTCGGCGTGTCTCGGCGGACCAGCGGACTCATCGTGGCTCGTGTCGTGCCCACTGTAGCAGCGCGGTGCGACCCTGGGGCGGAGGCCGCGGCGTCGTCACACGGATCCAGGGCCGTGCGTGCGGCGAAATCGCTGGGGAGAGAAGCCGGTGAGGACGCTGAACAGTCTGGTGAAATGACTCGGGGAACAGACTCCGAGATCGAACGACAGTTGGGCCGGTGATCGCGTCGCCGATGGCCTCCGACACGTGACCGGCTTCGTCGCCATGACCGAGCAGGATGCGTCGGCCGAGCCCGCACCATGGAGGTCGCGATGCCCTTCCGGCACCGTCGGCGGGGTCAGCGCGGCGCGGCCGGCACGAGGCGAATCTGCCGGATGTCGCAGGCCGCTTGCTTCGCGATCCGCTCCGGCTTGACGCGGAGCACGTGCTCGCCGGCGGCGAGCGTCAGGCGGCCGACGGTGCGGGCCCGAAACGCCTGAAAGCCGCCCGTGTCCTCGACCACGAAGCGGATCGTCGGCGGGGCGGCGCGTGCGGGATCGACGACGACGATCATGTCGCTGCCGCCCTGCCCCTTGCCGCAGCCCTGCAGCACCTCCACGTCGAAGTCGCCCGCGGCCTCGACGGCAAACGTCCACTCCGCGGCGTCCTCCGCCTTCGTCCAGAAGCCGAGCGTCCGCTTCTTCTCCTCGGGCTCCCAGCGGAGGGTCGTGCCGCGGATCGTGGCCACGCTGCCGGAGAGCACGATCGTGCCGTCGGCGGACGGCATCACCACCGACATCGCGGCAGGCGGTGCCGCCGTCTCGACCGGCACGGCCGTCGCGGGCCCCGACGGCGTGACCGCCGCCGCCAGCAAGACCAGCACCGTGCCCTGGAGAACTCGTCGCATGCTGCCGTGCTCCGCGGGTGTGTTGCCCGGCCTCGGGCCGCCAGTACGATACCCCGTGGGGCTGTAGCTCAGTTGGTTAGAGCATCGGACTTTTAATCCGTTGGTCCTGGGTTCGAGTCCCAGCAGCCCCACTGCCTTCGGGCCTTTTCACGGGCGGCCGGCCGGGATTCGCCATACCGAAATGCGGCACGGCAGCCCGCCGGCATGTAATATTCCAGCATGCGGCCAACGTCCTGCCATCGCTGGTTCCTGGTGCCGTGCGCGCTCGCGGTGATGACCACCGCTGCGCCGGCCCAGACTCGCCTGCTCGGCATCGACGTCTCGGCCTGGCAGGGAAACATCTCGCAGACCACCTGGAACAACATCCGGTCCGTCGAGAACAGGCAGTTCGTGTTCGTGCGGTCCAGCCGCGGCGGGACGACCGGGGTCGACAAACGGAACGGCGGCTACCCCGCCAACGACGACACCGAGTTCACGCTCTCGCAGCGGTACGACGATCCCTACTTCGTCCAGAACGTGAACCGGGCGACGGCCGCCGGAATGTTCGTCGGCTCGTACCACTTCTCACGGCCGGAGATCATCACCACCACCTCCAACTCCGGCGGCATCGCCAACTCGGCGGTCGACGAGGCCGACCATTACATCCAGATGGCCGGCGCCTTCATGCGGCCGGGCTACCTGCCCCCGACGTTCGATCTCGAGACGGGCGACGGGATCCGCACCGACAACGAGCTCGCGCAGTATTCCATCGACTTCTCGAACCGCATCCACGAGGTGATGCGGATCCGGCCGATGATCTACATCAACGGCAACTACGCGCACAACGTGCTCGCCGGGGCCACCGTCGCGCGGCGCGACCAGCTCGCCAAGCCCGCGGCCGTCGCCCCGAGCCTGGCCGGCCCGGCCTATGCCCAGCTCTGGACCGCCCGCTATCCGAACCAGGCCAACCCCGATGCGATCAACGTGCAGACGGGCAACCCGAACGACGGCCTGTCGACGGTGTACGGCCCCTGGGACGACTACGGCGACACGCAGCCCTGGACGTTCTGGCAGTATGCCAGTACCGGCCGGCTCACGAGTTTCAATAGCGGCGGCAGCAACCTCGACTTCAACGTCGCCAACGGGGGTGTCGAGTTCCTCAAGGACCAGCTCGTGCCGGCGGTGTGGTGGACCGACGCGAGCGGCGACTGGGGCACGCTGGCCAACTGGAACAGCGGCCAGGCGGCCCTCGTGCCGGTGAGGGCGACCGGCCAACTCGCCCCCATCGGCACGCAGACCCTGCCGACGCCGCGGCTCCCCGGCGTCTCGGGCACCGCCCCGACCTCCGGGATCAACGACACCGTGATCCTCGACCGCCCCGCGGCCGACGTCACCGTCACGCTGAGCAGCGGCACCTATGCGATCCGCAAGCTCTTCCTCCGGGAGGCGTTCGCCATGACGGGCGGCTCCCTGACGGTCAACTACGTGCCCGTCGCGGAGTCGACGCCCACGTCGATCCAGGTCTCGTCGTCGGCTTCGATCTCGGGCGGGGCCAGCCTCGCGGCCCACACGATCCACGTCGATGCGTCGCGACGGCTCACGGCCGGCACCGCCGGCCTGACCTTCGACACGCTCACGCTCGCCCGCGGCACCACCCCCGCGACGCTCGCGCTCACCGGCGACGTCACGATCACGGGTACCGCCGGCCGCACGGCCACGATCGGCACGAACTCCGGCACGGCTGCCAGCGGCCTCATCGATCTCGCCGGTGGAACCCGCACCATCACCGTGACCAACGGCACTGCCGCGATCGACCTGCAGATCTCCGTGCCGATCGTCAACGGCGGGCTGGTCAAGGCCGGGGCGGGCACCATGCTCCTCGGCGGCGTGTTCAGCGGCTCGACGACGATCCGGGCCGGCACGCTGATCCTCGGCACGAACGCCACGCTCGCGCCGTCGTCCGCGGTCAGGATCGATGCCGGGGCCACGCTCGACGTCACCCAGAAGCCGGGCGGGCACGCGATCGCCGCCGGCGAGACGGTGAGCGGCTCCGGGAGCCTCCGCGGGGCCGTCACGCTCTCCGGCGGCATGCTCGGCCTGTCGTCGCTGGCCATCAACCCGGCGTCGGGGCTCAACCGGCTCACCATGACCAGCGGCGTGATCACCGGAGCGCCGGCCGTGAGCGTCACCGGTGGAGGCGCCTGGATCCTGCCCGCGGACGCCCCGGCGAGCGTCGACATCCGCAGCCTGCAGGTGAACTCGGCCGCCGGCGGCGGCACGATCGACGTGGGCACGAGCCTGGTGAACGTGGCGGCCGGCGGCGTCGCGTCGGCGGACCTGGTGGCCGCCCTGACCGCGGGGCTGAGCGGCGGCACCTGGACCGGGTCCGCGGGCATCGTGTCGAGCCGCGTGGCGACCGACGTGTCGCTGGGGCTCTCCCGGGCGGTCGGCTGGTTCGACGCCGGCGACGGCTCGATGACGTTCGGCTATGCGGCGCCGGGCGACACGAACCTCGACTGGTCGATCGACATCATGGACATCGCCGCGTTTCTCTCGGGGGGCAAGTACGAGTCGGGCCTGCCGGGGATCTGGGCCGAGGGGGATTTCAACTACGACGGCTTCGTCGACGTGCTCGACGCCACCGACTTCATGTCCACCGGCCTGTTCGATGCCGGGGTCTACAACGCCCCGGCGCGAACGATCGCCGCCGTGCCGGAGCCGGCGGGCGTCGCCGCCGCGGGGCTCGCGGCCGCGGCCCTCGGTCTGGCCCGCCTGAGACGCGTGCGGCGGCCGCGGTGAAGTCGGCTGGTCGCGGCCGCGGCCTTCGGGGCACAATCGTGCCGCGACCCCGGGCGACGGGCAGGAGGCTTCCCGCATGGCATGGCGATTCGACCGGATCTTCTGGGGGCTCGTGCGACCGCTCATCCACCTGCGGTACCGCGTCACCACCGACGGCATGGAGGCGGTCCGCGGGCTCCGCGGCCCCACGCTCGTCCTCCCCAACCATCCCGCCTACGTCGATCCGCCCACGGTGCTCTCGCACGTGCCGCTGCCCGCGGCCCTGCGGCCGCTCGTCTATTCGGGCACCTATCGCCTGCTGCCGCTGCTGCCGCTGATGAAGCTCGTGCGCGCCTTCGAGGTGCCCGACCTCTCCGCCCACAGCCGCGACGCCGCCACCCGCACGAAAGACCTGATCGATGCCGTCGCCGCGCGGCTCCAGGCCGGCGAGAGTTTTCTGATCTACCCGTCGGGCCGCCTCCAGCGGGGCGATCGTGAGATCGTGGGCTCCGCCCGCGTGGTGCACGAGCTGCTCACCCGCTGTCCCGAGGTCAACGTGGTGCTCGTCCGCACCCGCGGCCTGTGGGGCAGCATGTTCAGCTGTGCCCGCCGCGGCGTGCTCCCCGATCTCGGCCGCGCCGCCCTGGCCGCCGCCGGCTGGCTGTTCGCAAGCCTCGTGTTCTTCCTGCCGCGTCGGCCCGTCCACCTCCATGCGGAGGTCGTGCCCCGCGACCGGCTGCCGCTCGGATCGCGGGAGGCCTTCAACGCGTTCCTGGAGTCGTGGTACGACGCCGACGGCGGCCAGGAGCCGCTGTTCGTCCGCTACAACGCCTTCTTCGGGCCTGCGGAGGGGCACTACGAGGCGGCCGCGTCGGCCGACGCGGTCGATCCCGCCACGATCTCGCCCAAGACGATCCGGCTCGTCAACGACCTGCTGGCCTCGCACCTCAAGCGGGAGCTGGAGCCCGACGAACTCCGCCCCGACATCCGCTTCGACGCGATCGGACTCGACAGCCTCGACCGCATGGAGCTGGCGCTCACGATCGAGCAGCAGTTCGGCTTCCGCAGCGACACGATCGTCGACACCCTCGGCGGCCTCTGGGCCCTGGCCGATGGCAAGCTCCCGGCGTCGGCGGCCGGCCGCACGCCCGCCGCCGCGCCGCCCGCCTGGTCGCGGCCGGCCCGCTCCGCCGACCGCTCCGTGCTCGCCGACACGGTGGCCGAGGCCTTCGTGCGCCGCGTGCTGGCCGACCCCGATGCGGTGGCGGTGGCCGACGGCGTGTCGGGCGTGCTCTCGCAGCGGAAGCTGCTCGTGGGGGCCACGCTGATGGCCCGGCGGTTCGCCGCCTATCCGGAGGAGCACGTGGGCGTGATGCTCCCCGCGGCCGCGGCGGCCGACGTCGTGTTCTACGCGCTCCACCTCGCCGGCAAGGTGCCGGTGATGATGAACTGGACCACCGGCCCGGCGAACCTCGCGCACGGGATCGCCGTCACCGAGACGAAGCGGATCCTGACGTCCAAGAAGCTCGTGGACCGGCTGGGGATCACGGTGGCCGGCGCGGAGTACGTGTTTCTCGAAGACGTCAAGCGGGGCATCGGCAAGCTCGAGGCCCTGCGCACGCTGCTGGCCACGAAGCTCGCGCCGGGGCGGTTTCTCCGGCGGCTCCCGCCGCAGCGGCCCGACGATCCGGCGGTCTATCTCTTCACGTCGGGCTCGGAGAGCTCCCCCAAGACGGTGCCGCTCACGCACGACAACCTGCTCGCCAACGTGGCCGCCAGCCTGGAGGTGCTGCGGCCCGGTCCGCACGACTCGCTGCTCGGCTTCCTGCCGCCGTTCCACAGCTTCGGGCTCACGGGCAACGTGATCCTGCCGGTGGTGGCGGGCATCCGTTCGGTGCGGCATGCCGATCCGACCGACGCCCGCGGGCTCGTGCGCCTCATCGAGGCCTACCGGCCCACGATGCTCTTCACCACGCCGACGTTCCTCGGCTACATCCTCGCCGCCTGTTCGGGCGACGAGCTCACGAGCCTGCGGCGGATCATCACCGGCGCCGAGCGGTGCCCCGAGGCCACCTTCGCCGCCTGCCGGCGGCTCGCCCCCGAGGCCGTGATCCTCGAGGGCTACGGGATCACGGAGTGCTCCCCGGTGGTGGCGGCCAACCGGCTCGACCTGGTGAAGTCCGGCTCGATCGGCGCACCGGTGAGCCACGTCGACGCGCTCGTCGTCCATCCCGACACGCACGAGCCGGTGGCCGAGGGCACGACGGGCATGCTGCTGGTGAGGGGCCGGTCGATCTTCAAGGGCTACCTGCGGCACGACGGGCCCTCGCCGTTCGTCGAGGCGGCGGGCCGCACGTGGTATCGCACCGGCGACCTCGTCTCGGCCGACGCCGACGGCTACCTCACGTTTCGGGGCCGGCTCAAGCGGTTTCTCAAGGCGGGGGGCGAGATGATCTCGCTGCCGGCGCTCGAGGAGCCGTTTCAGAAGCGGTATCCGCCGGGCGACGACGGCCCGCGGGTGGCCGTGGAGGGGATCGAGACGACCGACGGCCGGCACGTGGTGCTGTTCACCACGTTCGACCTCACGCTCCGCGAGGCCGCGGAGATCCTGCTCGCCGACGGCCTGCGGGGCGTGATGCGGCTCGACGAGGTGCAGCGGATCGACAGGATCCCGGTGCTCGGCACCGGCAAGACCGACTACACCACCCTCCGCCGGATGGTCACGGACGCCTCCGCCGCCGAGTCGGCCAGCTCCGCGTGAGGCGTTGATCGGCGTGGGGCCGCCGCACGGCTCACGCCGCAACGCTTCCGGAGGGCATCAGGAAGCCGCCATCGCGTGAGCGATGCGGACTGCGGGACGGTCGTACGGCTCACGCCGTTACGCTTCCAGACTCGTACGGCGAGGTGCGACTCAGGCGACGGGCAGGCCGTTGAAGACCTTGCTCGTCATCTGCACGGTGGCCGCTCCGGCGGCGTTGAACGAGAACGACACGCTCCCTCCGGCGGGGATCGCCGCCGTCCAGGTGGCGTGCTTGAGGCGATACCGCGTGCCGGACGCCGAGACGATCTCCGCGCCCCAGAGATTGCCGGCGGTGAGCGTCGCGGCCAGGTCGAACTCCAGCGTCCATCCCGAGATCGGCGTGGTGCCGCGATTGCGGATCGTGACCGAGCCCGAGACGTTTCCGGGCCAGCTGTTGGTGACCGCGAAGACCACCTCATGCGGCGAGGTCACGGGGGGCGGCGTCGGCGGCTTGGGCGGATCGCGGTACGAGCCGCCGTTGAAGATCTGCGTCGCCAGCATGGCGGCGATGTCGAGGGTGTCGACGATGCCGTCGTAGTTGAAGTCGCCCTCTTCCCAGGTGGCGGTCTCCGTCGTCCCGTAACGGCCGCCCGCCAGCACGTTGGCGATGTCGATCGCGTCGACGAATCCGTCGAGATCGGTGTCGCCCACGGCCGCCCAGCCCACGGTGATGTCCGCGGCGACGCCCGCCGCGCCCACTGCCAGCACGCCGGCAGTCCCCACCGCCGTCGAGCCGATCCCCGTGGCCCCGTCCCAGCCACCTCCGTTGCTTGCCTGCGTGAGCCGTTCCTGGAGCGTGGCCTGATCGAAGCCGCCGGCGGGCACCGAGATCCGTCCCGTGCCGACATCGATACGGCTGCCCGCATCGAGCACCAGCTGCGCCACTGTCACGGCGTCGTAGCCGAGATCGAGCGTGACACGGGCACCGCCGCGGACCTGCAGGCCGCCGCTGCCGAGTGCCCCGACATGGCGGACGACCACCTCGCCCTCCTCCACCACGGTGCCGCCGGAAAACGTGCTGGCCGCCGTGAGCACGAGCGTGCCCGCCCCCCGCTTGATCAGCGGCGTGGTGCCCGTGCGGCCCGTGGCGTCGGTCTGGGTGGTACCAGCGGCGACGGTCACCACTCCCGACGGTGCCGCCGGCACGAGGGCCGGATTCTCGTCCCTGGTGATCACCGCCGCGGACGTGTAGACCCGCTGCACCTTCTCCGTGGTCTCGATCGACGGTCCTAAGGTACCGTTCCAGGAGCAGAAGTAGGCCCACGACACACCGACCTGCCGCATGCCGTCGATGTCGGGCACGCCGCCGAACTCCGTGAGGGCGATCGGCTTCTTCCCGTCGAAGCGGGCAAGCAGCGGGCTCCACCGCGAGGAGAGCGTGTCGGAGCGGTCGCTCGGATAGGCATCCACGCCCACGACGTCCACCACGTCGTCGCCCGGATACCAGGCCGGATCCTCGCTGGTGAGCACCCAGACGAGGTTGTCGATGCCGTGGTGATTGGTGAGCCGATCGTAGGTCAGCCGCCAGAGTTGCTTGAACGGCTCCGGTCCCTTCGCTCCCCACCAGAACCAGCCGCCTTCCGACTCGTGCAGCGGACGCCAGAGCACCGGCACGTCGGCGGCCGCGAACTTCTTCAGCTGCACGGCGATCGCGTCGATGTCGCGGATCAGCGCCTGGTAGTCGCTGCCCGTGGGATTGGCCAGCGTGGTCGCAATGTCGAACGTCGTTCCCTGGGTGTAGAAGCCCCGCCACCACGGGTAGTCGGTGGAGTTCACGAGCTTGGTGGGGGCGTTCCAGTGCCAGGCCATCGACACGAGGTATCCCTGGTTTTTCGCCAGCGAGATGAAGTCCTCGGAAAGCGTGCGCGGGTTGGCGCCGTTGGCGATGCGGCTCGGCGAGTAGTCCATGAGGTCGCCCTCGACGATCGCCGGCAGTTTGCCGCTCGCCGACTGGATCACGGAGAGATCGGACCGCTCGTTCTGGCCCGAGAGGGTCACCGAGCCATACCCTTGGGCGATGCGGCCGAGCAGGGCCTTGGCCAGCGGCGTGGCGTCGGCGTTCACCGGCACGGCCGGCACCGGCTTTGGAAGCACCGGAGTCTCCGACTGCAGCGTGACCGCATCGATGTCGTAGTAGTTCCAGCCGCCGCCGAGATGCAGCGTGTTCGACGCCTGCAGTGACACTAGGCCCGCGTCGTAGGTGGTGAACGCCGCCGACTGCTTGAAGGTGCCGGAGAGCGCCACGCCGTTGAGGCCGCCCTCGAAGCCCTTGTCGCCGAAGGGCGACCGGAAGCGAACCGTGAGCCGATAGGAACCCGGCGTGGCGGAGAACGACGTCCACGTGACGCGGTCTGCCGCCTGGTCGAAGCCCGTGACGTACCCGGAGCCCGTGTAGCCCGCGACGGACGTGCTCCGCGCCACGCCCGTCAGCGTGCCGTTCTCCGCCTCGAGCGTGACCGTGGCGAGAAGCTGGCGGCCTTCCAACCGCTCCACGGACAGGCCCGTGGAGCCGCCGCTGCGACGGCGCGACGATCGCGGGCGTGCCATTCCGCCGTCCTCCCGGCTGCCTGGACTCATAAAACTACTATAACGCCTGATTTGCTCGGGGGCGATCCCGCCACGCTGTACGGGATCCAGCCGCCGCAGGTTCGTCCCGTCTGACCTCAACGACCCTCGGTCCGGCCGTAGCGGATTTCGACCCGGGAGACCTGCACGGGCCGGTCCCCGGCCGCGAGCGTCACGGTCGTGGCCGGCGTGGTGGGCTGGGTGTCGAACTCCAGCGGCACCAGATACCCGTAGTCGCCGCCGGGGACGCCGCGCACGGTGCCAGAGACCGGGTCGGCGGCGGTGGCCCCGACCCGGATCGCGAGCCGCGCATCGGTCGCCTCCGCGAAGGCCAGCACCCTGACGCTCGCAACGGGGCCCTCGACCCGGTACGTGAGCGAGCCGCCCGGCTTCACCAGTGCCCGCGAGGCATCCTCCTGGGTGGCGCGGGCGTTCCCCGTGACGATCGCGACGTCGGCCGGGGTGTCGGCAAGGCGGGATAAGTCGTTGAGTTCGTCGACGAGCACCCGGCTCCGCACCGTCACGGGACCGACCGCGGCCGAGGGAGCCGAGCTGCCGGCGGCGTTGACGGCGGTCACGCGATACCACGCCGTCGTTCCCGGAGCCGCGGTTTCGTCGGCCCAGAGGGGCCGGTACTGCACGTGGTCCTCCCGCGCGGCCGCCGCGATCACCTCCCACGGGCCGTCTGCGGCGGGACCGCGCTCGAGCACGTACGTCGTCGCCCCGGCCGTTCCCCGCCACGAGACCGCCGCGTGGTCGGAAACGGGAAGCATGACGGGTGTGCGGGGAGCCGGCAGCGCGGGTGGATCGAGGCCGCGGATGCGATGGGCGGCGGCTCGGGTGAAGGCGAGCAGCTCGGTCTCGTCGTAGGCCTCGCCCGACGGAAAGCCCGGCCAGTGGAAGGCCTTATAGCGGCCCTCGGCCGCCGGTTCCGAGTGCCAGTAGAAGCCGCCGTCGCGGCTGCGGAATCGCAGGCTCCAGAACAGCAGCCCGGTGGCCTCGGAGTCGATCACCTTCTCCGCCACCCGCTGCAGGTCGGCCAGCGGCACGAAGCCGGCCTCGCCCACGAAAAAGGGTTTTTTACCGGCCGTGGCGGCGATCGCAGCCTCGACGGCCGCGACCATGTCACGGCCGGGCTCCGGATAGTGGTGGGTGGTGATCACGTCGACGGCCGGTTCGTCGAGCGACGCCGCGGGCACGCCGCGCAGCGAGTTGCCGTCGATCACGAGATGGTTCGGATCGAGCCGCTTGATGAACCGGGCGATCTCGCGGGTCCACGCGGGAGTCGAGTCGAGTTCGTTGCCCGTCTCCCAGCCGAGGATCGCCCGATCATCCCGGTAGGTCACCCCCGTGACGGTGTTCCGGCGCAGGAGCACGTGTTCGATCGTCTTCTTGAAGTCGGCGATCACGCCGGGATCCGTCCAGAAAGCCTCGGGCGGCTGACCCCGGAAGCCGGCGTACTGCGGCGCGCCCCCCTGCCATTTCCAGTTGTCGACCAGCGGCACGATCACCCGCACGCCGGCCCGGTTGGCGGCGGCGAGCATGCGATCCATGGCGACGAAGGCCTCCTCGTTGAACTCACCCGGCCCCGTCACGTGAACGAAAGGCCCCATGTCGGAGTCGTCGCGCCGCACCGTGATCACGTAGGAGCGGGCGACCTGACCGCCGATCTCCGCGATCGCCGCGAAGGCATCGTCGAGTTCGAAGCTGTCGGGCCAGCGCCACGGCCGGTCGCCGCCCCAGCGAAACGCGTCTTCGACGACGAGCAGGTTGGGGACGTTGAACGAGACGAACCGGACGGTTGCGTCGCCGTCCACCAGTCGGCTACCCGAACGGGTGACGAACCGGGCGAACCCGTGCGGCGTGGACACGCCGCGCCCGGAATCGGCGGCGGCCCCGGTGCCGGCCATCAGCAGGCCCCCCAGGGCGACGGCGATGCGAACCTGCCAGCGGGGCGCCACGGCAACCTCCCTCAACCCGGGTGCATTCGCCGCTCGCTGGCGGCCATCTCGGCTGCCACGTCGGCGGGATAATCCTGGAGCCGGTCGTACCAGGTAAACTTCAGAACGAGCATGCATGCGGCCGCCAGGCCGAGGGCCCAGCCGAGCCGCGGGTAGTCGCGGATCACGAGGTAGATCCCGCCCGCCGTCAGCGCCGTCTGCCAGACGATCCCGACGGCCACGTTGAGGATGTCCCGCGGCAGGTCGTGGTTGGCCTCGGCGCCCGGCTGGCGACGGACGAGTTCCTCGTGGATCGGCCCCCAGAATCCCCAGGGGCGAACCCGACGATAGAAGGCGAGCAGCACCTCGCGGTCGTCGGGCGGGGTGGCGAGGCTGCCGAGCACGCTGGCAGCCAGCGAGATCGCCAGGATGGCGGGCGAGACCGCGAGGTTCTTCTCGAGGCCGAAGACGGTCGCCTGGCCCTGGAGGGCGATCGTGAAGGCGAGCGCGGCGCCGATGCCCGTGACCATGCCCCAGAAGTAGCCCCAGCCGTTGAATCGCCACCAGTGCCACTTGAGCACGTTGGCGGCGATGTAGCCGCCGTACAGGGCGCCCACGATCCAGTTCACCACGTCCTGCAGTTCGTCGAGCAGAAAGCCCACCGCCGTGCCCACGAGCACGACGGCGACGGTCGTGGCGTAGCTCATGAGCACATAGGTGCGGTCGGATGCGTGCGGGTTGACGTAGCGCTTGTAGATGTCGTTGACCACGTAGGCCGGAGCGGCGTTGACGGTGGCGGCGTACGTGCTCATGAAGGCGGCCAGCAGGGCCGCGAGGAGCAGGCCGAACAGGCCCACGGGAATGAACTGCCGCATGGTGAGCGGCAGGATCAGATCGAAGTCGACGCGATCGCCCATGCCGGCCAGGTCGTCGCGGAGGAAGACGAGCGCCAGCACGGTGAGCCCTGCGATGAGCATGTAGCGGGGAAACAACAGCACCAGGTTCACGAACCCGCTCATCAGCGCCGCTTCCCTGGGCGAGCGGGCCGAGAGCACGCGCTGCATGTCGTAGTTCGGCGCCGGCCCCGCCATGCTGGAGAGCAGTCCCTTGGCCAGCGCCAGTCCGAAGAAGGCGGCGAAGAACCGCCAGCCGTCGGAGGCGATCCGGGCGTTCGCCGCGGGCAGGATGCCGGACCAGTCGAGCCCCACCTCGCGGCCGAAGCCGATCTCGCCCCAGCCGGGCGGCACCGCGGCGGCGAGGGCCTCCGGCGACACCCGCGCCATCGCGATCAGGCCCACGCCGATGCAGCCGGCCGTCATGACCACGAACTGGAGCACCTCCGTGAACACCACGCTGTACATGCCCCCCTTGACCACGTAGAGCGTGGTCAGCGCAGTGATCGCGAGCCCGTACAGGTTGGCGTTGGCGGTCGGATCGGCGGCCAGTTGCCAGGGCAGGAAGGTGGCGGCGAACTTGCCGATCCCGATGAACCCGTACGCCAGGAACCCCACCACGTTGATCAGGGCGAACAGGACGACCACGAGATGGGCCGCCTGGGCCCCCCGCGAGCCGCCGAAGCGATGCTCGATCCAGTCGGCGCCGGTCACCACCCCCGACCGCCGCATCCACACCGACAGGTAGGCCATCATCACGATCTGGTTGAAGACCGGCCAGAGCCACGGAATCCACACGCTCTTCACGCCGTACACGAACAGCCAATACACCATCAGCATCGTGCCGCTGATGTCGAACATGCCGGAGGCGTTCGAGACGCCGAGCAGGTACCAGGGGATGGCGTTTCCCCCGAGGAAGTAGCTGCGGAGGTTCTTCGACGCGAGCCCCGAGATCCAGAAGCCCACGCCCATCGTGATGATCACGAAGGCGGCGATGATCGCCGCATCGAGAGGGTGGAGCGTGGTCACCGCCGAGGGCCCTGTCGCGGAGCGGCGCCGATCAGAAGACGACCGAATGCCGCTTCACGAAGTCGATCAGTTCGCCGAGGTGCGCGTAAGCGACGCAGGTGCAGGTGTCGGCCGCGCCGTAATAGATCGCCAGGCGGTCGGCTGCCTCGTCGTGGAGCGCGGCGCAGGGGAACACCACGTTGGGCACATGCCCCGACACCTCGTAGTCGGCCTCGGGCGTCAGCAGGTGCCGGTCGGTGCGAGCCAGCACCCGCCACGGCTCGTCGAGGTCGAGCAGGGCCGCGCCCATGCTGTAGACGAAGCCATTGCAGGTGTCGATCACGCCGTGATAGATCATCAGCCAGCCATCGCGGGTTTCAATCGGGATCGGACCGGCACCGATCTTCGTCCGCTGCCACCACTGGCCGACGTGGTCGCCCCCCTTCCGCATCACCAACCGGTGCATGCCCCAGTGGATCATGTCCGGGCTGTGGCTCAGGTAGATGTCGCCGAAGGGGGTATGGCCGTTGTCGCTCGGCCGGCTGAGCATCACGTAGCGTCCCCCGATGCGGCGGGGGAACAGCACGCCATTGCGATTGAAGGGGAGGAAGGCGTTTTCCAGCCGCTCGAACGACACGAAGTCGGTGGTACGGGCGAGGCTGATCGTGGGCCCGTTGTGCCCCCCGCACCACGAGATGTAGTACACCCCCTCGATTTCCACGACCCGCGGGTCATAGGCGTAGTCGCCGGGATCGGTGTCGTGGTTCACGAACTGGATCGGTTCCTCGTCGATCTGCCAGGCGATGCCGTCGGTGCTCCGGCCCAGGTGCAGCCTGGGGAATCGCGTGGTTTTCTCGAGCCGGAATACCGCCTTGTAGCCTGCTCCAAACGGAACGACCGCGCTGTTGTAAATTCCCTGGACGTCGGGCAGCGGCTTCCGGCCGATGACCGGATTGCGGTCGTGTCGCCAGACGACGTCGGCGCATCCGCTCGGCCGCTCCTGCCAGGGAAAAACGCGGGCGGACGGCCGTGCCGGTGGCGGCGACAATGCAGTCGTGGAATCGAGGGTGTGGGCCTTCATGGCAACGAAATCTTCCGTGAGACGTGAGCAGAGACACGAGTCGGGAAGCGGCCGATCAGGCGAACCGTCCCCGAGGGACCGTCGGCGCACGACCTCGGCGGCGTTTTAACCACTTTAACACGGGTTGTCCAACGAGGATCGGATTGCCATGGCGAATCCCCCTACCGGGTCATCTCGTTCCGCCGGTCGTCCGGCCAGGCTCCAGGACGTGGCCACCTTGGCGGGCGTGTCGCAGGGGGCCGCGTCGCGGATCCTCCGCGGCGACCATGCCAGCTTCAGCGAACTGACCACCGAGCGGGTTCTAGCGGCCGCCGCCACGCTCGGCTGGCGGCGAAACCTGCTCGTCAGCGGCATGCAGACCGGTCGGACGCGGACGATTGGCGTGGTGATTCCGCCGTACGATTCGTTCTGGATCGGCGTGTTGGCCGGAATTCACGACCGCCTCGCCCAGGCGGACTATCTGCCGATCACGGTCTGGCTCGGCGATCTGGAGCACATGCCTCACTTCGAGGCCGACGAGGAGCAGGGCATCCGGCTGATGAACCGGCTCCTGGATCGACGCGTCGACGGCATGATCCTGTGGCCGCCGTTCGGGCTCGCCTACTACCACCACGCCCGCGAACTCCAGGATCGCACCGTGCCGGTCGTGATGATCGACTACCACTCCGACCAGGCGATGTGCGATGCCGTGACGACCGACGAGGCGGCCGCCACCCGCCTGGTTGCCCGCCATCTGACCGAGTTGGGGCACCGGCAGGTCGCCTACATCAGCAGCCGTGAGGTCGAGTCGCAGCAGTGGGCGATCGACCGCCGTCGCGGGCTGGAGGCGGCCTTCGGTGCCGCCGGAATCCGTCTGCGGGTGTCGAAACTCAACTCGGCGGGCGACAACGCCCACGAGGTGGCGGCCCGCCTTCTTGCTCGTGAACCGCGGCCATCCGCGATCGTGACCGCGACCGACCACGAGGCGATCGGGGTCTACCGGGCCGCGGCCGATGCCGGCGTTCGTATCCCCGACGAACTCTCGGTGGTGGGCTTCGCCGACCTCGACTTTGCGGCGGGCATGGCTCCTCCGCTCACCACGGTTCGGCAGCGGGCGGCCGAGATCGGCTCGCGGGCCGCCGCGATCCTCATCGGCCGGATCGAATCCCCGCCGGTCTCGGCCGGTTGCCAGTCGGTCCAAGTCGAAGCCGATCTGGTCGTGCGGGGCTCGACAGGACCGTGCGGCAAGTCTTGACGGCCGCAGCGGACCGCTGGTAAAGTACTTTTTATTGGGGGGGAGTTTTCTGCCCTGGCTGTTCGTGTGCATCCTGAGAAGGGTTTTTTGATGCTCGTTCCGCCGGCTGGTCTCAACGGTCGCCGCGCACGCGGACGTGGTCGCGCTGGGGCATCCGCGGCCGGTGCCACCGCCCGCGCGGGGCGCGGCTTCACGCTCGTCGAACTGTTGGTCGTGATCGCGATAATCGCGGTCTTGATCGGCCTTCTTCTGCCTGCGGTTCAGGCTGCCCGGGAGTCGTCGCGGCGGTCAAGTTGTTTCAACAACCTCAAGCAGGTCGGCACCGCAGCCCAGTTGTACCTCGGCACCAGGAAGGCTTTTCCAAGTGCCGGCACGATCCTCGCGGATCGCAACTTCCTGCCCGCGCCCTCGGTGGGCTACGACCGGGCCGGATGGGTGTTCCAGATTCTTCCCTTCATGGAGCTCACGACGGTGCACCGCAAGGCGGTCGAGCAAGGGGGGTTTTCGCTCGGCGTCAACTCGCCGCTCGAGGATGCGGTCGCGACCGTCAAGTGTCCGTCGCGAGTTTCCCGCGTGAGTCGCCCGACGTCGTGGGGCACGGTGTTTCACCTCACCGACTACGCCGGGGTGGCGACCGGCTGGGACTTCGGGAACTACCAGACCAAGATCGACAGCCCATCCCAGCGACAGGCCGAGAATGACGAGTTCGAGAAGTCGTGGCGGGGCATCGTTGCGAAGTCAGGGATGGTCTTCACGGGCCGTTCCGGCACGGTTTACTCACGCCTCCCGCCGGTCACCGTGGCCAAGGTCACCGACGGCCTGTCGAAAACGGTGTTCGTGATGGAGAAGTCGGCGTGGGCCAGGGGCCAGCAGCCGCCGGCGCTGTGCTGCACCGACTGGCTGCAGTGGGGCTATTTCGATTCGCCCGGGTGGGCCGACGCGGCCGGGTACGTCACCGTGCGGCTCGTGTTTCCGTCGTCCGATGGCTCCAACTCCTTCACGCGGCCGCGTCCCGACTCCGAGCAGCGGCCTGCCGACGACACCGCCGAGCGGCAGTTCGGCAGTCCCCACGCGGTGATGGGGGCCGTGTTCGGCGATGGGTCGGTGCGGGGGCTCTCGCACGACATCGACACCGATGCGCTGTTCCAACTCGGGTGCCGCAACGACGGCCAGGTGTCGTCGGGCCAGTCGTTCTGACCGTAGGCACGCGGTGCGACGGCCCACTGACGATCGTTTTCCGTCTTCCTTCCCCTGCGGAGTGGCACACGCATGATGCCCGAGGCACACGATTCCCGGATCGCGGGCGGCACGTCACTGGATCGGCGACTCGTGATCCGGGCCGCGGCCATCGGTTGGGTGGCTGCCGTGGCAGGGTGCTCTGACACGTCGATCAGCCGTCAGGTCGCGGCGATGAACGACAGCCGCATCAAGCAGCTGGCCAACCTGTTCCGCTTCTACCAGGCGACCAACGGGTGGGTCGGGCCGAAAGACGAAGCGACGCTCCGCGCGTTCGTCCAGTCGGCGCCGGCCAAGAACCTGGCGATGATGGGCGTCGATCCGGCCCGATTCGACGAGCTGCTCGTCTCCGATCGCGACGGCAAACCGTTCCGCGTTCGCTGGGGCGTGACGATCGGGCCGCTCGAGGAGCAGGCCGTCGTGTTCGAGCAGGACGGGCTCGACGGCAAACGATTCGTTGCCTTCACTGGAGCCCGTGCCGAAGCGGTCGAGGTCGACCGCTACGAGAAGCTCTGGCAGGGAGAATCGATCAGCGGTGGCGTCGCCCCGGCCCGCCGGTGAGCGCCTCGGGGCGACATCGCCCGCCGAGTCACGCCGCAGTGCGGCGGGCCGGCCTGCTGCTCATCCGGCGACGGACCGACAGGAAGCCCATTCCGCCGATCACGATGCCGAGCGTGGTGATCGACCCGGGCTCCGGCACGGCCGTAATCTGCACGTTGGAGAGAACGAATCCCTGGGCGGCGAGATTGTTCGAGTTCATGCCGTATCCGAACTGAAAAAAGGTGCTGTTCTTCTCGACGTAGAAGGCGTTCGTGTTATCCGCCGGCGTGGGGTCGACGCCGTTGGTCCAGCCCACGATCGGGAGGCTGATCGTCGAACTCACGATTCCCGTGAGCGGGAAGCTCGACGAGCCGAGCGAGGGCTTGCTGAAGGTCTGAATCCACTTGTCGCCCGACCCGCCCCCGAAGCCCTGCTGGAACATGTTGACCTGCAGGAACGTCGGCTGGGCCGTGCCCGAGAGCGTCAGCAGCGAAGGATCGAAGCTCACCACGTAGCTGAAGGTTCCGCCGGCAACGGCGGCCTGCTTGAGGGCGTCAAACACCTCTCCGGTGCTCGAGCCCTGGGAGAGATTCCAGCCCCAGCCGCCGGAGTTTTGGACCACCTGCAGGCCGCCGCCGGTCACCGTCTGTGTGCCGGAAGCCATCCAGTTGGGTCGCGTGAAGTCGGCCAACGGCACGGTGGTCGTCGACTGGGCAAGCGTCGGCAGGCAGGACATGGCAATCGCACCGCAGGCGAACGCGACTCGGAGCACGGAGGAGCATTTCATGGCGACTGGTTCCTGCTAACAAGGGAGGCCGCCGCGGCTGCGGCCAGGTTGGGCTGGTGAACCGCGATCGGCTCGCGTCGTGATCCGCCCTCACCTGTAAGGGGGAGCAAACACCGCGCCAAAGTCACCGCTCTCGCCATAAAAAGTGTGGAACACGCGAAATCCACCGGGGAAATCAGTGAAACTACTTGAATGCCTTGTTTTTCGACGCTTGCCCGACGTTCGCAAGAGCTGCGAAACAGTTTCGCCGTGTCTGCGAAACGGTCGGTCGTGCCACTCCACAACGGTGAAACGTGCGTGGTTTCCGATGACTCGCGCGAGCGCGGCCACACGATGGAGGCGATTGACGGCGGGGTGAGTGCCAAGCTATAACGCAGCGGTCGGCTCGGGGGTAAAGTACTTTTCTTCAGGGGGCGATGCCATGCTGTCTCGGGGTGTTGCGGTCAACAGGGTCGCCGTGGCGGTGCTGGCCGCCGTCGTTTCCATGCCCGCGGGATCGTGGGCGTGGGGTCAGTATCTCGTGACCTCGTTCGAGACCCCCGCCGATCTCTTCACGCCGTTGTCGAGTCCCCCGCCCGCGGGAACGCCCACGGTGGCCCTTTCGTCGCAGTACGGCGTGACGCAGGGCAGCAACAGCATGGAGGTCGTGCCCACGGGCTACACCTGGGAGTGGCTCACGAAGAGCTTCGGCCCGGAGACCTACGCAGAGTGGTTCAACCACCAGACGCTGGCCTTTGACTTCACGCGCGTGACCACGACGGCCGGCAACTTCGAGCTCGTCGGCGCGATCAACGCCCCAACCACGGGCACGAACGGCTGGAATCAGAAGCAGCTCGTCAACTGGGCCTGGACCAACGGCGGACAGAACACCACGCAGACCCTCACCTGGGACTACGGTGGCATTCTCGCCACGTCGCCGTCGCCGGGGTCTGGAACGTCGGCCGACTTTTGGCAGTTGAGCTTCGTGGCGCGGACCAATCCGACCTACGCGCCGCAGTACGGCTACATCGACAACATCCGATTCATCAATCCCGTCACCCCGCAGGAGTATGTCTGGTCAGGCAATGGCTCGACCGCGGGCGGATCCGGCTTCTGGAGCACCGTGTTCCAGGATCCCACGTGGCTCGCCAATGGCCAGGGAAGCGGTGTGGAGTGGGATTCCTACAAGAAGGCCGTGTTCCGCTCGACGGGCGGCACGGTCTCCGTGTCGGGGACGGTGGTGGCCCGCAACGGCATGCAGTTCGACAACTCCGGGTTCACGATCGTCTCCGACACCACACCCGCGTTCGCGGGGAGGGTCCAGTTGGCCGGGGCGAGCCCGGCGAGCAATCCGATCGCGGTTGCCTCGGGGGCGACCGCCACGGTGAGCCTGCCGCTCATCGGCACGAGCGGATTCACGAAGACGGGCGCGGGCACGCTCGTGCTCGACGGCATGAGCACCGTGACGGGCAGCGCCGTCGTGGCGGGTGGCACCATCGTCGACACCGCCGGTCGCGGGCTGGCCGACGCCACGATCGTGGTCGCACCCGGGGGCACCTACGCCACGCCGAGCGGCGTGGCGCTCGAGAGCAACGAACTGAGGCTCGCGGGCGGCACGCTCGCCGTGCAGAAACTCAACGTGACCACCGGCCTCAACCTTCCGGTGGTGATCAACGATTTCGAGACCGTCGGCGACCTTTACGACCCGACGGCAAGCATGACGAACATTTCGCTCTCGACCACGACGGGCGTGACGAGCGGCAGCGGGGCGATGGCGATGACCTGGACGCAGGGCAGCGACTACTCGTGGACCTTCAAGACCTATAGCAAGGAGGCGCTCGACGCCTGGAAGGCGCACAAGGTGCTGGCCATCGACGTCACCCAGGTCAACTCGGGCACCGGCGGCGGCAACATCGCGGGCAATGTGGCGTTCAACGGGCCGATGGGCTGGAACCAGACCGGCAACTCCACGTACCCGCGATTCATCAGTTATCCGTGGCTCGCCGGTGGCGGCTCCTCGACCACAACGTACTACTGGGACTATTCGGCGATCACCGCTTCCGGGACCGACGAATATCTGCAGGTGAACCTGGCCGGCGCGATGGGGGGCGCCTGGGATCCGCAGCAGGTCTATTTCGACAACATGCGGGTGCTCGATCCGGTGCTGCCGGCCGCGGTCGGGATCGGCACGTTCGTGGTCGAATCGGGCACGCTCGCGGGCACGCCCGACCTCGCGGTCTTCAACGGCGGCCGCATGTCGATGCCGTCGAATCGACAGGTCGCCCTCTCCGTCAACTCGCTGGCGGTGGCGGAGACCGACGACGAGCCTGCCGGCGGCGGCCGGATCGACCTTGGTGCCGGTCGGATCACGGTGGCCCCGGGCGGCATCACACCCGAGGGGCTCGTGGCGGACATCATTGCCGGCAGAGGCGACGGCGGGTGGAACGGCGCCACCGGCATCACGTCATCCCTGGCGGCGGCCGAGGCGGCGTCGTCGATCCCGCGTGCCGTGGGCTGGCTCGACGATGGCTCGTCCGGAATCACGGTCTCCTATGCGGCGCCTGGCGACAGCAACGTCGATCTGCAGGTCGACATTCTCGACGCGGCCAACTTTCTGGCCGGCGGCAAGTTCGACACCGGGTCGCCGGCTGTCTGGAGCCAGGGCGACTTCGGTTACGACGGGATCGTGGACATCCTCGATGCCGCCGACTTCTTCGCCACGGGGCTGTACGACGCCGGCAGCTACCTGACGCTGCCGGCGGGCGGCGCCGCATCCGCCATCAATCCGGTGCCCGAGCCTGTCGCACCCCTGGCGGGCGTCACCGGGTTGTTCGTGGCCACGGCGCTGTTCGTCCGCCGTCGGACGGGCAGCTGACCGCGCCGCCCGCGGAGGAGGTGTCCAGGGGGCGAATCAGTCCGGAAATCAGGCCTTCTCGCGTGGTGCCGCGGCGACCGGTTGACCGGCGCCGCGGTGCCGGCGAACGGTTGGCCGTGCCGCGGCGGGCACGACGGTCACACGCCCGACCGCACGCCGCCGGCACCGTTCTCGGAAGACGAGTTGCTGGGTTCTTCGCCTCTTCGCGAAGCCCCGGCGCAGCGTAGGCCGACCGCGATCGCGCACCCGCGAGGGTGCGGGATCGCCCCTGGTCCTGTCGTCGCGCCGGAAAGCACGTCGGTGCGCCCCGTGGGTGCAACGGATGCCGTCGAGTCTCACTGATTCGCGGAGGTCTGCTCATGTTTCATGCTCACCTGCTTTTCTCGTCGTCTGGGTCTGGCGTTCGCGGCGGGCCTGGCGGCCGTCGCAGCCATGACACTCGGTTCACCGGCATCAGCCACGGTCGTCCTGTCCGGATCGGGAACGGGCGTCAACCCGATCTCGGCGATGGCGATCTTCACCTTCGGCACCGGCACGGCAGCCGACCACCTCGACGTGGCGCTCATCAACACCTCGACGGTGCCCACGCGGTATCCGGCCGACGTGCTCACGAGCCTCTACTTCGACATCAAGAGCGTGTCGATGAGCGGCACCATGCGTCCGAACCTGACCTACGAAGGGGCTAGCAGGCCGTGGCCAAAGTCGGCTTCGCATGCTGTGAGAGGGCGCTAAACTCCTGCGATCGGGCTTGGCTCGCGGATCTGCAGACCCAGGAGGGGACATGGCACTCGGGAAGCGACGCCGGGAGCGGCAGATGGAGGCCTTCGTCGCGGCCTCCGACCTGCCGAAGTCCCCCGGCCATCCGTTCTATACGGCTCTGAATCTGCTGCTGGCGGAGAACGGCTTCGACGCGTTGGTCGAGAAGCTGTGTGCTCCCTACTACGCCGAGACGATGGGGCGGCCGGGCGTGCCGCCCGGCGTCTTCTTCCGGATGCTCTTCGTCGGGTACTTCGAGGGCCTGAAGTCGCATCGAGCGATCTCGTGGCGGTGCACCGACAGCCGGTCCCTCGGCGAGTTCCTCGGGCTTGCCCCCACGGATCCCGTGCCGAACCACTCCTGCGTGAGCAAGACGCACAAGCGTCTGCCGAAGGAGGTCTTTGACGAGGTCTTCCGCTTCATTCTCTCTGTCGCGGCCCACAAGGGCCTGTTGTGGGGCGAGGCGATCGGCATCGATTCGACGACGATCCAGGCCAACGCTTCGATGCGGACGATCGTCCGAAAGGACTCCGGAAAAGGCTGGAAGGACTACACCAAGAAGCTCGCGAAGAAGGCAGGCCTCGATGATCCGACCGACGACGAACTGCGGCAGTTCGACCGGAATCGCCCGGGAAAGAAGGTCTCCAACGATGATTGGGAGAACCCGCACGATCCTGACGCGACGATCACGCGGATGAAGGACGGCACGACACGGATGGCCTACAAGGTCGAGCACGCCGTCGATCTCGACACCGACATCGTGGTGTCCACGACGGTCCACACCGGAACCGCACCTGACACGGCCACGATCATCGACACAGCAATCGATGCGGCAGTGAATGCTGAGCAGGCAGGAGCCGACAACGAAATCGAATCGATTGTCGCCGACAAGGGCTATCACTCGACGAAAGTAGTCACGCTCGCCACCGACCTCGGAATGCGAGCCTACATCCCTGAGCGTGCTTCTCCGCAGCAGCGTCGCTGGGTCGACAAGGATCCGAAAGAGAAGCGTGCCGTCTATCTGGCCCGTAGGCGCACGAAGAGCGACCGAGGCAAGCAACTCAGCAGGCTTCGCAGCGAACTCACCGAACGTTCCTTCGCTCACGTCTGCGATACCGGCGGGGCGAGACGAACGTGGTTGCGAGGACTCACGAGCGTTGCGAAGCGGCACCTGATGATGGTCGCGGCGAGGAATCTCTCGACGATCATGCGAGCGATCATCGGAATCGGCGGTCCGAGGAGCCTCCAGGGCCTCCGCGCCCTTCTGCAAACCACCTGGACTCAACTCGACCGGCTCATATCGGCGTTGGAACAGCTTATGGTGGCGGTGGCCGGATATGGGCCGAACCGATCCACGGCCATCGGCGGCTGACGATCACGCCATCAGCGACACGAAAACCGACTTCGGCCACGGCCTGCTAGCGCCCCTCCGTGGGCAGGCGCTGGTTGAGTTCAAAGCTCTGCAGGCTGCTCGACAGCCCGCCCGACACCGCGTTGAGCTCCGTGGTCGAGGGACAGCAGTAGATGCCGTGCGGCGTCTCGAGGTAGCCCCCCACCGTGCGCGGCAGCGACTCCTCCGCCTGGAAGCTCTGCACGCGGAGAAAGGTGAACTCGACCGCCCCGTCGTCGCCGGTGTGGCGGAAGAGGGAGAACCGCGGGCCCGCCGCCATGCCGGTCCCGAAGTCGGCGGCGTCGAGCACGCTCGCTCCGGAAAGATTCCCGAACAGCGGCACCGACTGCGGCGATCCCCGCCAGAGCAGCAGCGCCTCCGCGCGGCCGCTCCAGAGGGGATCCTGCCCCAGGGGGTCGAGCACGTGGGGCGGCAGGCAGCCGCACGCCGCGGGGCAGTCGATCGCCGCCGCCTCCTGCCCGAGAGCGAGGGCGGCCCGCATCGTCTCCGCCACCGCCGCCACCCACCACCACGACCCGCCGCCGCGCCGTCCGGTCACACGAATCCGTTCCATGGCCTCGGTTCCTCCCGCGAGGACGGGCGGCTCGAGGGCCGACGGCCACGTGCCGCCGGCCGGTGCCGGCTCCATCCGGCTCGGCCACCCTATCCCCCACAGCAAGGGAGTCACCGCGAGAGAGGGGTATCGGGTGGCGGGCGTCGGTTTCTCCAGTTGGCCCGGCCCGCCCAGCCTTCGTCAGCCGCGGAGCTCGCGGCGAAGCCGCCCGGGAGTCATGCCGGTCAGGCCGCGAAACACGCGGGTGAAGTGGCTCTGGGAATCGAAGCCGAGGTCGAGCGCCAGGGTGCACAGGGGCGTCGTCGAGGTGCGGATCCGGTCGAGTGCCCGGCGGACCCGCCGCTGGAGGATGAACTGGCCCAGGCTCATGCCGCACGAGCGGCGGAACTTCCGCGCGAAGTGCCCCGTCGAGAGACCGCTTTCCACGGCGCGGTCCTCGAGCGACGGGGGCGAGGCGAGGCTGTCTTCGACGCGGGCGATGAGCCTCGCCAGGATCGGCTCGGTGAAGCCCCCCTCATCGCGGTTCCAGTCGGACTGCCGCCCGGTCAACAGTTCCACGATCCGCAGGGCGAGCAGGTGGAAACGGTCGTCGTGGCGGTCGATCGCGGCGGCGGTCGTGCCGGCCACGTCGTCGGCCACGTCGAGGATCGCGCGCCGCAGGGCCGCGTCGCGAAACGTGTGCTGCCGTCCGCCTTCCCGCGTCATGTGGCTCCCCGCCCCGTCGGCCGCTGTGGCGAGGGAGTGGTCGGGACCAGCAGGACGAACGACCGCGTTGGACGGGCTGGCACGATCACGAACGCGTGGTCGCGGCCGTCGGCGGGCCAGAGGCCCACGTCGCCGACGCTCGTCTCGTAGCGCGTCTCGTGGCCACCGCTGTTCCAGCGGACCGTCGCATCCACGTGCACCACCAGTTTGATGCACTGGTGCGTGTTGCAGACGACGCACCGTCGGTTGGGCAACCGCGACATGGTTTCCTGCATGCCATACCGAGGGGGATTTGCTGGACCGGCCCTGGCCACTGCGGAGTACTTCACCATGGATGCCAACGACGCCATCTTCCGCGCCCGGCTCGCAATAGCCGCGCTGGCCGCGATCAAGGAGGCGACCCGCTCGTTCGACGACGGCGAGGTCAACGTGTTCGAGACGCTGGCCGCGATCACCGCCGTCCGCGACGACCATCGCGAGCGCATCTGGCAGCGGCCCGAGGCAGCGTGACGGGTCTTCAGGAAGCGGCCTACGCGTGAGCGATGCGGACTGGCGGGACGGTCGTACCGCTTACGCGGTTACGCTTCCGGAGGACATCAGATAGCCGCCAGCGCGTGAGCGATGCGGACCTGCCGCGTTGCGTGCACGCAGACGCCTGCCCGTCAGTCGGCCTGGAACACCCGCTTCAGGGTCCGCGCGTTGGCCCCGAAGTTGCCCACCACGTTGCGGGCGTCGGCCGCGTCCCGCGACCGCTCGATCACCAGCCAGCCTCGCCAGCCCATGGCGTCGAGCGTGCGCCGCACGGCCGCGAGGTCGAGCTGCGGGTCGTGCTCCAGGAGCACGCCGTCGCGATTGCTCGCGTGGATCTGCCGGATGCGATCCGCCCCGAGCGTGCGGAGCTCGGCGAGCAGGTCGCGGCCGTTCTGCAGGGCATTGGCGAAGTTGAAACACGACTGCACCGCCGGCGAGCCAACCTCGTCGAGCAGTCGCGCCTCGCCCGCCGCGTCGAGCGCGGTCTCCACCCCGATCACCACGCCCGCGTCGGCCGCCCGCCGGCCGGCGTCCGCCAGCCGCTGCACGACCGCCGGCCGCAGGTGCGGATGGGCCACGAGGTCGCTCCGCACGCCGAGCGGCAGGAAGATCGTGGCCGTGCCCATCGCCACCGCCGTGTCGATCGTGTCCTGCACCACGCGGTCGATGCCGTCGCGCTCGGCGAACGACTGGGCGTAGAAGCCCGACATCGCGATCGAGCAGATCCCGACGCCGCGGGCCGCCGCCTCATCGAGAAACTGCTCGCGGATGCGCGGGTCGGCGAGCTTGTTGTCGAAGGTGGGGCGGTCGCCGAGCCCACCCATGTCCACCTCCACCCCGTCGGCGCCGATCTCCGCGGCGAGCTTGAAGGCGCCGAGCTTTTGCCGCTTGAGGATCATCCAGTCGCAGACGCCCACGGGATAGCGCGGCAGCGCGGGGCCGGCCGCCGCCATCGGCCTGGGGAACGATCCAGCGGCGGCGGCGGCCGCTGCGAGCCAGCGGCGACGGGAGCAGGCGGGCATGGGCATCTCCGGGAAAACACCCGGTTTTGTACGGGAAATCCGCCGGTTTCGCACCCTCCCGGAATCGAAGGTAGCGTTGCCTGGAGCCGCGGAATGGCCGCCGCGGAGCTGCCTCAGAACGGGGATTTTCCGGTGATTTCGCACTGGCTCCTGCGACGCGCGCTCGCCAGAATCCCCGCCCTCGAAGACGGGCGTGCGGCCCGTCTGCCACCGCCGCGGCAGCCGTCCATGAATCCCGCCTCGCTCGGCATCTCCGCCATCGCCGTCCACCAGCCCGCCTGGGAACTCGGCAACGACTGGTTCGGCGCGGCGATGCCCCGGAAGTTCTCCCACCACACGGGCATCGAGGCGCGGGCGATCTCGCTCGACGACGAGGTGACGATGGGCGTGGCCGCGGTGCGGAAGCTCCAGCGGGAGACCGGCTGCAATCTCGCCGACTGCCGCGGGATCCTCTTCGTGTCGCCGTCGTTCATCCCGGCCGCCGTCGCCCGCCGGCACCTCGACGCCGACGGCGCGGAGCGGGAGCGGCCCGGTCGGGCCGCCCGCGAGGTCGTCCGTCACCTCGGCCTCACCCGCTGCCGTGCGGTGGGCATCAACTGGTTCTGCTGCGGCTACAGCCGAGCCCTCGCGCTCGCCGCCCGCCGCTGGGCGCCGCGGCTCGGCCTGCGGCGCGACGAGTTCGTGCTCGTGGTCGTGGCCACCCGCATCAGCCGGATCACCGACTACTCCAACGTCACCACCGCCGGCCTGTTCGGCGACATGGCGTCGGCCACGCTCCTGGCCACGCCCGCGAGCCGCCGCCATCC
>JBIIMU010000498.1:0-2524 GCA_044337845.1 Pirellulales bacterium
GACCTCCCGCGTGTCGTCGTCCACCTGCCGCGACGAGCCGACGAGCAGCTGCCCGGTGGCGCGAGGCTGCACGTTGAACGCCACCGAGTCGGTGCCGACGTCGTGGGCCCGCTTCACGTAGCCGAGTTCGATGAGCTGATGGTGGGCGAAGCCCGGCACGCGGTCGGTGATCACGAGGTGCCCCTTGCGGGGCCGGAGCGGCACGCCGGGCACGAGCCGCCGCGTCGCGGTGCCGGCCGCCACCACCACGGCATCGCCGTAGACCGTTTGCCCGTCGGCGAGCCGCACGCATCCCGGCGGCAGGCCGTCGTCCACCAGCGATGCCACGGCGGTGCCGCGGACCACGCGGGCTCCCTCGGCGACGGCGACCGCGAGCAGCCACGCGGCCACGGGCGGCGGATAGACGACCGCGTCGTCGGGCACGAGCAGACCGCCGACGAGCCCGGGCCGCAGGTACGGCTCGGCCGTCGCGAGCTGCGTCGCGTCGAGCAGCCTGGCCGCCACGCCCGCGGCCTCGAGGAGATCGCGCTTCCGCGCGGCCTCGGCCAGTTCGTCGTCATCCTCGGCCACCCAGAGCGTGCCCGTCCGCCGCCACTCCGCCGCGGGCGGCAGCCGATCCGCCAGCGCGAGCCACATCGCGCGGCTCCGCGCGGTGAGCGCGAGCTGCGCGGGCGAGTCGTCCATGACGACGACGTGCCCCATGCCGGCCGCGGTCGCGCCCCCGCCCGGAAACCGCGCCTCGACGAGGGTCACCCGCGCCCCGGCCCGCACGAGCGCGAGCGCGGAGGCAGTTCCGACGATGCCGCCGCCGACGACCGTGATCCGCTGGTTCATGCTCATGGGTGCCGGGTAGACTCCCGATTCTCGCCGCGGCCGTCCGCGACGCAATCCGAGCTTCCCCTGGACAGGATCCCGCGCCGATGCCGATCGACTGGAAGGGCGTGTATGCCGCCGCCACCACGGAGTTTCACCCCGACGAGTCGCTCGACCCAGCGGCGACGAAGCGGCACTTCGAGCGGCTGATCGACGGCGGTATCCACGGCCTCGTGGTGATGGGTACCGTGGGGGAGGGCACCTCGCTCGATCCCGACGAGAAGCGGGAGGTGCTCCGCCTCGGCGTCGAGGCGGCGCGGGGCCGCGTGCCGGTGGTCACCGGCGTGGCCGAGACCACGACCCGCGGCGCCTGCCGCTGGGCGGCCGAGGCGGAGAAGCTCGGCGCCGACGGCCTGATGGTGCTGCCGGGCATGATCTACAAGGCGCAGCCCCACGAGAACCTGCACCACTTCCGCATGGTGGCGAAGGCGAGCGGCCTGCCGATCATGGTCTACAACAACCCCGTGTCGTATGGCGTGGACCTGAGGCCCGAGCACGTGGCCGAGCTCGCCGACGAGCCCACGATCGTGGCGGTGAAGGAGTCGAGCGACGACCCGCGGCGGATCACGGACCTCGTCAACCTCACGGGCAACCGGTTCGTGCTCCTGGGCGGCGTCGATGACCTCGCGCTCGAGAGCATCCTGCTCGGCGCGGTCGGCTGGGTGTCGGGGCTCGTCAACGCCTTCCCGGAGGAGAACCGGCTGCTCTGGGATCTCGCCATGGCGGGCCGCTGGCAGGAGGCCCGCGACCTCTACCGCTGGTACACGCCGCTGTTGCATCTCGACACCCTGCCCACGCTCGTGCAGTGCATCAAGCTCGCCGACGCGGAGGTGGGCCTGGGCAGCGAGACGGTGCGGGCCCCGCGGCGGCCGCTCGCGGGCGCGGAGCGGGAGCGGGTGCTGCGGGTCATCCGCACGGCCCTGGCCACGCGACCGACGGTGCGGGCGTGACGCGGTCCGGCGGCCTGCCCGAGCGGCTCCGCGTGATCGACTCCCACACGATCGGCGAGCCCACGCGGGTGGTGCTCGACGAGTCGCTCGTCGCGGGGCTCGACCTCGGCGGCGGCAGCGTCCGCGACCGTCGCGACCGATTCCGCGAGCGCTGCGACCACGTCCGCTCCGCGCTCGTCGGCGATCCGCGGGGCACCACGGCGATGGTCGGCGTGATCCTCGTGCCCCCCGCGGATCCCACGTGCCGGTTCGGCGCGTTCTACGTCAATCGCGTCGGCTATCTCGACATGTGCGGCCACGCCACGATCGGCCTCGCGGTCACGCTCGGTGCGCGGGGAATCATCGAGCCGGGCGACTTTCGGCTGGAGAGCCCGGCGGGCGTGGTGGGCGTGACGTGGCACGGCGGCGGCGAGGCGTCGTTCGAGTGTGTGCCACCGCGGCGGATCGCCCAGAACCTCGCCCTCGCCTGCGACGACGGCTCGCGGGTGACCGGCGACGTGGCCACGTCGGGCCTCTGGTTCTACCTCTGCCGCGACCACGGAATCCCGGTGGAGCCGACCGCGATTCCCGCCCTCACCGCGCGGGCCTGGTCGATCCGCCGGGCACTCGAGGCCCGAGGGCTCTCGGGCGACGGCGGCGAGGTGATCGACCACGTGGTGCTGCTGGGGCCGCCCCGCGACCCGGGCAACGACGGCCGGGCC
>JBIIMU010000499.1:0-2522 GCA_044337845.1 Pirellulales bacterium
CTCGACGGAGTCGTCGAGGCCGTACCGCTGCAGTTTGCGGCGGAGCACCGAGCGGTCGATCCCGAGCATCTTCGCGGCCAGCGACTTGTTCTGCATGGTGGCCGCGAGCGTCCGCTCCAGATGCATCCGCTCGACGTCGGCCAGCGTCGGCCACTCCTCCCCCGAGCCCGCCGGTGCCGCGGAACCGGCTCCCGCCGGAGCGGCCCCCGCGGCCTGGTGCAGCTTGGGCTCGACGCGGTACACGCCCGGCAGCGGCGTCGGTGACACGATGCCCTTGGTCGCGGCCGCCGCCATCTGCGCGATGCTGCCGGTGGCCGGCGGTTCACCGGGGCCACCCCCCATCATCAGCCCCGAGAGCGCGTCGGGGTCGATCTCGTCGCCCGACGAGAACATCACGGCCCGCTCGAGCACGTTCTCCAGCTCGCGGACGTTGCCGGGCCACGAGTACTGCTGCAGCACTTCGATCGCCGGCTGCGCGAGGGAGCACATCGGCATGCCGTGGCGGGCCGAGAGTTCGGCGAGGTAGCGCTCGGCGAGGACGGGCACGTCTTCGAGCCGCTCCCGCAGCGGGATCGTGCGGATCGTGACCACGTTGAGCCGGTAGAAGAGATCCTCCCGGAAGCGGCCGGCGGCCACTTCCGTGCCCAGGTCCCGGTTCGTGGCGGCCAGCACGCGGACGTTGACCGGGATCTCCTCGTGGCTGCCCACCGGCACCACCACCCGCTGCTGCAAAACCCGCAGCAGCTTGGCCTGGAGCTCGAGTTCCATCTCCCCGATCTCGTCGAGGAAGATCGTGCCCGCGTCGGCCGCCCGGAAGCACCCCAGCGTGGACGAGATGGCGTTGGTGAACGACCCCTTCACGTGGCCGAACATGTGACTGGCGAACAGCGTACCGGTGGTGACGGCACAGTCGACCGGGATGAACGCCTTCTTGGACCGGGTGCTGCAGCCGTGAATGGCCCGGGCGATCAACTCCTTGCCGGTGCCGCTGGGACCGAGGATCAGCACGCTGGACTGGTGGACCGCGACGAGCTCGATCGACCGGCGGACCTGCTCGGCCCACGGAGACACTCCGACGATCCGATCGATGGCGTCGCCGCCGCGGGATGTGCTGGCCACCGACGTCATCAGGCTGCGTCTCGTGGTGCGGCCGTCGGCAGAGGACCGGACGTCCCTGCCGGGCGGTGTGAGGCGGGGGGGTTGGACCGCGACATCACCGCGGCCCCCCAGATATACCCCATGGCGTTCCACCCGGCCAGCGGCCGGCGGAATCGATTGGGGTGATCGTGCCGCCACCGGTTCGCGATCCGGCCGCCGCGGGCAGGGGATGCCGGGCGGAATAATCGGTTTTTTCGCCCCGCGTTCGCCCGGTCGGGAAAGATGGACAAAGATTGCAGGAGTCGCCGTGCGCGCCGCGCCGGCCCCCGCTGGTGCCGACCAGGCAGGAACGATGCCCTCCCCCTCCGATCTCGTCCGCGATCCGCCGCGGAGCCGCGGCATCGCCCGCTGGCTCGCGGTGCTGGTGCCGGTCCTGCTGGGACTCGCGGCCTGGTGGGCCGTCGATCGGCTCCTCATCGCCCGGCATCCGATCGTCGTCGGGCTGCTCCATTCCCAGACCGGGCCGATGGCGGTGAGCGAGCGGTCGATGATCGACGCCGAGGTGCTGGCCCTGGAGGAGATCAACCGCTCGGGCGGCCTGCTGGGCCGGCCGGTCCGCTGGATCGTCGCCGACGGGGCGTCGGACGGCCCGACCTTCGCCCGCCAGGCCGAGTCGCTGATCCGCGATCATGGCGTGAACGTGATCTTCGGCTGCTGGACGAGCGCGTCCCGCAAGAGCGTCCTGCCGATCGTGGAGTCGCACGACCACCTGCTCGTGTATCCCATGGCCTACGAGGGCCTCGAGTCGTCGGCGAACGTGATCTACATGGGGGCGGCCCCGAACCAGCAGATCACGCCGGCCGTCCAGTGGTGCCACGCCACGCTCGGCGCCCGCCGCTTCTTCCTGGTCGGCTCCGACTACATCTGGCCGCACTGCGTCAACCGGATCGTCGCCGACCAGCTGGCGGGCCTCGACGCCGAACTCGTGGGCGAGGAATACCTGCCCTTCGGCAGCACCGACGCCGACGCGCTGGCCGCGCGGATCGCGGCCGCGAAGCCCGACGTGATCCTGAGCACGGTCGTCGGCGACTCGGCGCGGCCGTTCGCCCGGGCCGTGCGGGCCGCCGGCCTCTCCGCGCAGACCACGCCCATCGTGACGTTCGCCGTCGCCGAGAACGAGCTCCGCGGTCCCGCCGCGGCCGACATGGTGGGCGACTATGCCGCGTGGAACTACTTCCAGAGCCTCGATCGCCCCGAGAACCAGGCCTTCGTGAAGGCCTTCAAGGCCCGGTTTGGCGCCGACCGCACCACGTCCGACGTCACCGTCGCCTCGTACAACGGCGTGCGGCTCTGGGCGCAGGCCGTGCGGGAGGCCGAGACCGCCGACGTGCGGCCCGTCCGCAACACGATGCGGCACCAGAGCA
>JBIIMU010000500.1:0-2520 GCA_044337845.1 Pirellulales bacterium
GGCCGGCTGACCGTGGCCACCGGGCTCACCGAGGCGTTCGTGCGATCGCTGCTCCTCGACGGGCTCAACGGCGGCGGCTGGGACGGCACCTCCGGCATCGTCTCGCGGGCGGCGGCGACGAGCGGGCGAACCGTCGGCTACGTTGTCGATCAGGACACGGTGACGATCGCGTACGCGGCCGCCGGCGACACGAACCTCGACGGGGTGGTGGACGTGATCGACATCGCCAACCTCGTCGCCAGCTTCAACGGTACGGGGGCCGGCTGGAGCCATGGCGACTTCAACTACGACGGGGTCGTGGACCAACTCGACCTCGCCGACTTCCTGGTCACCGGCCTCTTCGACCAGGGCGGATACCTGACGCCGACAGAAGTCGCCTTCGCCTCATTCCACCTCGAGGATGCTCGGGCGGATTCGCGGGGCAATTCCGTGCCCGCCCCGGATGACGTCGCGGCCTACGTGCGGGCCGTCCACCCGTAGGGCACGTAGCGGCTCTCGACCGTGCCGTTCGGATGGAGATCGACGACCGCGTAGCCGAAGTCGGTGCCGCGGTGCTGGCCCTTCCACCAGCCGGCCGAGACGGCGCCGTGGCAGAGATAGCTCACGCCGCCGAACTCGATCCGCTCGACGATGTGCAGGTGGCCGCTGAGGCAGGCCTTCACGTTGCGATGCTTCGCGAACAGCTGCTGGAACCGGGGATGATCCACGTGGACGAGCCCGCCCGAGAGGGCGAATGACGGCTTGCCATCCTTGCCGGGGTCACCGGCGGCGGCGGAGGCGAGCGGGTGCACCGAGAGGATCGGGATGTGCGACACCAGCAGCACCGGCGTGGTCGCGGGCACCGCCGCGAGATCCTTCTCCAGCCAGTCCCACTGGGCGTCGTCGAGCTTGCCGATGTAGCCCTCGCCATGCGGAAACACGCTGTCGAGCAGCACGATGTGCCAGCCGCCCCGGTCGAAGCTCTCGTAGGGCAGGGCCCGGCCGAACTGCTCGCAGGCCCAGGTCTTGCCGTAGCGCGGCTCGTCGCCGACGGTCTTCGCCTTCGACTTGGTCCAGCCCCAGACGTCGTGGTTGCCCACCACGCTCCGCACCTCGAGCGAGCAGGCGTCGGCCTTGACCTTCTTCCAGAGATCCCACTGGGTCTGCGTGCGGTCGCGGCCGGCCTCCATGCAGTCCATGATCGTGTCGCCGCCCGTCACGATCAGGTCGGCGGCGGTTTCGCCCCGCTCCGGCAGCGACTGCACGTGGGCGAAGCACTGCGCGAGCCCCTTGGCGCTCTCGAGCTCGGGCTGCACGTGGATGTCGGTGAGGTGGGCGAGCCGGAACGGGCGGCCGGCGGCGGGAGCGTCGGCGGCGGCCACGCGGCGGGTCAGCGGGGCGGCGACGAGGCCGGCGAGTCCGGCCTGCACGAGCGAGCGACGCGTGAGCATCGGGATGACCTCCTGGTGAAGATACCGGCAGCGTACCGCATGGCCGCCGGGATCGTCAGCGGGGGCTCCGCGGCGGCGACCGCTCGAACTCGCAGAACCGATCCTCCCAGGCGTCCCAGAAGGCTTGCACCATCAGCGACACGGTCTCCTCGCTCGGCGCAGCGCCCAGACGGCGGCCGAGGACGAGCGTGATCGCACCCCGCAGCCCGAGGCGGGCGAACTGCGGGTCGTGGGCCACGAAGTCCATCAGTTCGTTGACGGCGTCGGCCGTGAAGGCGGCCTCGGCGGTCACGGTCGGCGATTCGGTTCCCACGGCTCGATCCTCCCGGACGATGACCTGCCACCCAGCGGTCGCCCCGCGCGCCGCCCGCTGCATTGCACCGGCCGCCGATGAGGATTTGATGTCGGTTTCATGCGATTCTCGCCGTGCGGGGCGGTTTTTTCGCCAGCCGGCCGCCGCCGACTGGGCGGCGTCAGGCGGCGTGGCGCACAATGCCCCCGTCCGGTGGGTGGTCCACCGGCCCCTTCGCGAGCCGCCCGTCATGGATCCCAATCCCTACCGTGCGCCGGCCGGGCCGGCCGCCGCATCGCCCGCGCCCCGCCCGGCGTCGTTGATCGTCTTCGGGATCCTCAACATCCTCTTCGGCGCGCTCGGCCTGTGCGGCACGGCCGGCTCGGCGGCGATGTTTTTCATGGAACTCCCACGGGATCCAACCATCCCTAACCCCATGCTCGACCTGCTCGCGTCGAACGCGGCCTTTCGGCTCTTCATGCAGGTCACCGTGGCACTCGGCGCCCTGGCGGCGCTGGTGCTGCTCGTCGCGGGTGTCGGGCTGCTGCTCACGAAGGACTGGGGACGCACGCTCTCGGTGGGCTACGCGTGGTACGCGATCGTGGCCGGCGTCGTGGGCATGCTCGTGAACTGGGTCTACGTCATCCAGCCGATGCTCGGGGCCATGAAGGAAGCGCAAGGCCCGGCCGCGATGGCGGCCGTCGGCGGCGTGGTCGGAGGGCTGATCGGCGGCCTCGTCTCGCTGGCCTATCCCATCGTGCTGCTCGTGTTCATGCGTCGCCCCGCGGTGCGGGCCGC
>JBIIMU010000501.1:0-2512 GCA_044337845.1 Pirellulales bacterium
GGCGAGGGCCACCAGGCCCGACAGCGGAGGCCCGGGGATCACCGGTATGAACCCGTGCGGCGCGTCGACGGCGTAGGCGATCTGGATCGGGGCCGGCCGGTCGCGCTGCTCCGAATCCGGGATCGCGATCCGCGTGAGCCGCACGACCGTGCCCGCGGTGGCGGTGGCCGCCGGGCCATCCGCGGGCAGCGCCTCCTCGTTGGCGGTCCAGATGTGGCGGCCGTCGGCATCGATGGCGAGCGACTCGAGGCCGCGGTTCGGCCGCCGCGCGGCGAGCGTCTCCGGCGTCGGGATCACGCCCAGCACGCTGCCGTCGGCGAGCGCGATGCCGCGGACCGCGGGCGTGTCTTCCTCGGCGACGAGCAGGCACCGTCCGGGATCGGGCAGACCCTTGCGGAGCTGCCTGCCCGTGATGCGATCCTGAAGGCTCGGCGGACAGACGGCGAGGTCTTCGTAGTCGTGGTGTTCCGAGAGCGTGAGCACCTCGAGGTCGGCAGGCTCCAGAGGCGTGCCGTCGCGGGCGAGCGGCAGGGTGAACAGCAGGAGTTTGTCGCTGTTGTCCATGATCGCCGCGTAGCGGTCGTCCCCGAGCCACGTGATCCCGCTCAGGCCCCGGATCTCGACCTCCGCGCCGTCGCGACCGGCCACCGAGTGCGGCAGCATGCTGAAGCCGCGGTAGGTGACGTGCACGGGCGAGCCCTCCGCCTCCGGCCCCTTCGCGAGGGTGGCACTCCGGAAGAGGATCCAGGCCGCGAAACCGACGATCACCGCGCGCGCAAGCGACATGGAACGACTCTACCACGGCTCCCACGTGGGTGACTCTCGCCGGGAAACGGCGTCTGTTAGGCTCCTGCCATGCCCAGCCCCGCCCCAGAGCCCCTCGCCCCCAGGCCCCTCGCGATCTGGCTGGTCAATCCGTTTGACGACATCCCTGGCGAGGGGCTGCCGCCGCTGCGGTATTGGTCGCTCGCCCGGGTGCTCGCCGCCCGCGGCCACGACGTGACCTGGTGGACCGCCACCTGGAGCCACCGTCGCAAGGCGATCCGCACGGCCCCGCTCGGCATCCGCGACGACGAGGGCTTCGCCGTGCGGCTGGTGGCCGTGCGGCCCTACGAGAAGAACGTGTCGCTCGCCCGGCTCGGCAGCCACCGCGATTTCGGCCGCACGTTCGAGCGGCTCGCGAGCGAGTCGGTGTCGTCGGGCCAGCTCGCCAGGCCCGACATCATCCTCGCGAGCCTGCCGCCGTTCGAAGGCCCGGAGGCGGCCGCGCGGCTCGCCCGCCGGCTCGACGCGACGTTCGTGCTCGACCTGATGGACGTGTGGCCGGAGACCTTCGACCGGCTCCTGCCCGGGCCGGGCTTCGTTCGCCGCCTGCTCTCGCCCTTCTTCCTCGGCTCGATGCACCGCCGGCGCGAGGAGCTCGTGGCTGCCGCCGATGCCGTGTCGGCCGCCACGCAAACCTACGCCGACGCCGTGCTCGCCGCCGCTCCGGCCGCGCTGCCGCGGCACCTCTGCTACGTGGGCGCGTATCCGCAGGAGTTTCCCGCGCCGCGGCCCGCCGTGAACGAGGTGCCCATGCCCGATGGCTCCACGCCCGGCACGGGCGAGCCCGGGCCGCTCGAGTGCGTGTATGCAGGCACCCTGGAGGCGGGGCAGGATCTCGACACCCTCGCCGCCGCCGCGCGGCAGCTCTCGGCCATGGGTGCGAACGTCACGATCCACGTGGCCGGCACCGGCAGCCAGGAGCCCGCCCTCCGCCGGGCTGCCGCGACCACCGGCGGATCCTGCCGGCTCGAGGTGCACGGCCTGCTGCCCCGGCAGGCGTATGTGAGCCTGCTCTCCCGCTGCGACGTGGGGCTCGTGTGCGTGAAGCCCGAGTCGTTCGTGGCCGTGCCCTACAAGGCCTGTGACTACGCGGCCGCCGGGCTGGCGCTGGTCAACTCGCTCCCCGGCGAACTCCAACAGCTGATCGACCGTCATTCCGCCGGCGTACCCTACACGTCCGGCGATGCCGCTTCGCTGGCCCGCGTGATCGCCGACCTCGCCGCCAACCGGATGCGGCTCGCCGATCTCCGCCTGGGCGCGAGACGGCTCGTGGCCGCGGAGTTCGATCGCGAGCGGACCTACGCCGCGTTTGCCGATTGGCTCGAGACGGTGACGGGCTGAGGCGGCGGAGTCGTACGGCTTACGCGGTTGCACTTGCGGGTCGCGGATGAATCTCGGAGGACCCCTTTCGATGATGCTGCTCGTGACTGGCGCTCGAGGGTTCGTGGGTCGTGGACTCGTGCCTCGGCTCGCCATCGCGGGCTCGAGCGGTTTGGCCGTGGGCCGCGAGCCGCCGCGAGATCTGCCGCGCGGCTGGACTGCGGCATCGCGGGGCCGGGTACTCGCGGACGGTCCGCCGGCCCCCATCGACGCGATCGTGCACCTCGAAGTGAAGCAGCACGTGCCGCGGCCGAGCCCCGCCGACATCGAAGCCTTCGAGACGGTGAACGTGGGTGGCACCCGGGAC
>JBIIMU010000502.1:0-2508 GCA_044337845.1 Pirellulales bacterium
TCGAGCAGCGCGGCGAGGTAGGGCTTCTGGGACTCGAGATAGTTCCGGTCGCCGTGATGCCGCCACATCTCCTCGTGGATCAGCACCCACCACATCGAGTAGCTGGAGATGCCGTTCATCCACTTCTCGACGGGCGTCACGTCGCGGGTGAGGTCGAGCGACGCCGGCACGACGTCGTTGAACCCGAACACGGCGTTGATCGTGCTCACCTCCGGGTGCATGTCGCCGATCCACACGAGCCGATCCCGCTTGATGCCGTCCCAGAGGTAGTCCTGCATGCAGAGGTGGACGGTGTCGGCCCCCACCTCCCAGATGCGGGTGAGCCGCTCGTCGGAGCAGCGGAAGGAGCCGATCCTCGGCACGTCGCGGATGCCGAGCACCGCCCGCACCTGGGTGAGCCGCACCGGCCGGTCCGGGTCCACGGCGTCGATCCGCACGAAGCGAAAGCCGCTCGGGCCGATCGTCTGGGTGCCCAGCCAGGGGAGCGTGACGACCTGGTCGCGGACGGCGTGATCGTTGCCGGCGTTCTTCGTGCCGCCGAGGTCGGCCATCGCCTCGCTCGCCGACTCGCCGAGCCGGATCCGGGCCCGCACCGGCTCCTTGCCCGGCGTGAGCGGCGTGAAGAGCTGCACGTGCCCCTGGATCTCGCGGCCGAAGTCGAGGAGCAGGCCGCCCGTCGAGCCGGCCGTGGTCTCGATCTGGCACGGCGGCAGTGGGCTCTCGAGCACCGGCTGCCCGGCATGCGGGGCGAGGAGCGTGTTCGTGTCGCTCACGCCCCGCTCGCTCTGCCACACGACCCGCACCGGATCGACGGAAAACTCCGTGATCGGCGACCGCCTCGCGGCCCCGGGCTGCTCCGCCGTCGCCGCCGCGGCGAGGCACACGAGTCCAAGGGCGGCAACTGCCGAACGAATCATGCCACCGGTGCTCCCGTACGTCGACACCCGCGGTGGTCGCTCACTCCACCTTCATCCAGAACGGGGCCGCGGCGAACCAGGCGATCGTCGAGACGAGCATGATCGCCTTGACGGTGTCGAGCGACAGGCCGGGCGTGCCCCCCTGCCCCGCGGCGATCGACTGGAGCATGAACACCGCCGGCGGCACGATCGTGCCGGCCAGCGCCAGAAGCCCGACGGACGTGGCTGCCATCTTCATGAGCGGGTGTCTCCTGCGGGTGTGTCGATTCAGGCCCGCACCGCGATCGCGTCGCGGGCGGCCATCTTCGAGAGGACGATGTAGAGCAGGCCGCAGGCGATCGCGCACGGCAGCGGCAGGTACGACGCGAACACCCCCTGCTTCGTGTAGAGCCACATGGCCACGGCCACCGGCACGAGCCAGGCGATCAGCACGCTCGCGTTGAACGCGCTGCCACTCCGCTCGGCGGGGTCGCGGGGGATGCCCACGGCGTCGGCGAAGAAGTGGTCGACCACGATGATCCCGCCGATCGGCGCCAGGATCGTGCCGTAGATGCCCACGAAGTCGAGCAGGTTCATGGCGAACGCCGGAAAGATGCCCGCCGCGATGCACAGGCCGCCCGCCAGCAGCGTGGCCCCGGTCCGCGAGATCCCTGGGATCATCCCCTGGAACGCGAGCCCGGCCCGGTAGATCGTGGGGTTGGCGGTGGTCCAGCCGGCGATGATCACGCAGATCAGCCCCGCCCAGCCGACGGCGTCGTTGACCATCGTGCCGGGGTCCTTGCCCACCTGCGGATCCACGCCGTGCTGGCGGACCCAGTAGATGAGCAGCAGGGCCGCGCAGATCCAGGCCACGTAGTGGCCGAGGAACATCCCCGACGCGCTCGCCCAGCCCGCACTCGGCTTCTTGGCGAAGCGGAGCACGGACAGGTCGGCCATCCCGATGTGCATCGCCGCGTTGCAGAACCAGGAGAAGAACACGATGCCGAGGAACGAGATCGTCTGCGGCGTATCCTTGGCCGGCGTGAGCAGGGCCCAGAGGTCGGCGGTGCCGAGCCGTCCGAGGGTGACCAGCGCACAGGCCACGAAGATCAGGAACATCCAGGGCGCCGCGTAGTGCCCCACCTGAGCCACCACGCCGTAGCCCTTGAGCGCGACGGCCGTCATCGCCACGCCGATCACGATGCAGGAGATGATCCAGGCCGGCCCGGTCGGCATCGTGGACTGGAAGGTCGGCATCTCGATCGTGCCGGGCGGAAAGAACGGCCCCACAGCCGTCGCCGACACCGTGATCATCGAGCCGGCGAGGAAGCAGAAGAGCAGGCCGTTGGCCAGGTTGTAGAGCGTGACCAGCCCCCGGCCGGCGATCTTCTCCATCTTGTAGTAGAGCGTCAGCCGCTGTTCGCAGGCGATCGTGGCGGTCAGATACCGCCAGGTGAGCACGGCGAGCAGGTTCCCGAGAAACAGCCCGACGATCAGGCTGAAGGCGTCGGCGCCCCACTTCACGAAGAGTGGTCCGATCATGAACTCGGTGCCGGCCGTGTGCTCACCGGCATACATGCCCCAGAAGGCGGTCGGCCCTTTGAGGGCCTTC
>JBIIMU010000503.1:0-2505 GCA_044337845.1 Pirellulales bacterium
ACACGATCCAAGTGAGAGAGACCCCGTCGGCAGGACGCTGCCGACGGGGTTTTTTTCGTTGCAGACCACAGGCCGCCACGCACACCGCCACCGCCGTCACCGTCACCGCGGGCTCCGGCACCGCCGACACCGGGCCGACGGCGGCCGCCGAGCCGGCAGGATAGTAGCTGCCCGCATCGAACAGGCCGGTGCTCACGAACTCGCCGATGTCGAGCACATCCACGACGCCGTCGTAGGTGAAGTCGCCCGTCGCCCAGCGAACCGACTCACCGGGTCGAGCGGAGGCCCCCTCGGTGAAGTTGGCCGCGTCGAGGATGTCGACGGCCCCGTCGAGGTTGGTGTCACCCGGGGCGGCATAGCCGACCACGAACGACCCATCACCCGCGTCCAGCCAGCCCACGCCGCGGGGCGAGCCGGCCGCCACGTCCGCCAGCGCGGCAGCGGAGCCGATGCCCGTGCGGCCGGCCCAGCTGCCGTCACCTCGCCCGGCCAGCAGGGCCGCGAGGAGTTCGGCCTGGCCGATGCCGCCGGCCGCGATCTCGATCCGACCCGCGCCCACGTCGAGCAGCCCGCCGTTGTCGCGATCGATCGCCAGCGAACCGACCGCCACCGCGGTCTCGACGCCCTCCAGCCGCACCTCGCCGCCGGAACCGATCACCAGGCCGGGCCGACCCGCCAGCGTGCCGTCGGCCACCACGAGTGTGCCGATGCCGCTGGTGCCGTTGACCGCCAGCAGGCCTCCGGCGTCGAGCGTGCCGCCGGCCAGCGTGAGGCTCGGCAGCCGGGCGCCGCTCCCGGTGGCGATCTGGAGCGTCGCCCCGGCCCGCACCACCGTGGGGCTGCCGACGAGGGCGCTGGGGGTGGCCAGTCGCAGCGTCCCCTCGCGGACCTCCGTGGTGCCCGTGAGGGTGTTGACGGCGTCGAGCACGAGGGTGCCCGCACCCGTCTTGAGCAGGCTCGACGTGCCCCCGATCGCGAGGAATCCTGCCTGCGCCTGCGTCTGGACGCCCGATGCCGGCGACGCCGTGACGGCGGCCTGGGTGACGGTCGTGCCCAGGCCGGCGGTGAGGCTGAGCCGCATCTCCGCCTGCAGCGATGTGGCCGCCTGCCGGAAGTCGAGGTCCACGCGGGGAAAGATCCCCGGCGTGCTCGGGGTGATGCCGAGGAACGTGTTCAGGGCGTGAATCTCCCAGCCGGAGTTGAGGATGTTCATCCCGAGCACTCCCGGCAGGGCCGGATCGATGTCGATGATGCCCACGGTGATGTCGCGAAACAGGAGTTCGACGTCGTTCGATGTCTGCAGCGAGAGCGCGTCGATCCGGAGCACGGGAATCTCGATCGTGCCGCCGACGCCGGCCACCGTCTGAAACGAGATCGCCTCGTCGTCGAGCGTGCCGTTGCGGTTGACGTCGAGTCCGAGATCGAAGGCCATCGACTGTGAGAGGATGCACTGCTGCGCCCCGGTGTCGAGCAGGAAGCCGGCGGTGCCGGTCGTCGCCCCGTACTGCAGCCGCACCGGCGCGAATGGCAACGCCGCGTTTTCCGGCAGCGGATCGGTGGGATTCTGCTGGCCGCTGGCCGGAAACGTGTACATCGTCAGCGGCACGCTGAGCTGATTGGCGGCGGGCGTGGGCGAAAACGGCACGTCGAAGGCCACGCCGATGCGCAGGGCGTTCATGTCGGCCTGCGCGGCCAGGTCGAAGCCCACGGTGCGTCCGGTCATCAGCGGCATGCCGGCGATGCCCGAGTAGAACGCGAAGTTGCCGTTCGAGGTCTGGAGGCGGGCCCCGGGCAGCGTCCGCGGCACGCCGTCGCTGCCCGCGAAGTAGAAGTCGTAGGCCCGCGACACACCCGTCGACTGCGGGCCCGCGACGCCGAAATCGACGTAGGTCGCCTCCGTGACCAGTCCCAGCGATCGCAGCTCCGCGGAGGAGTTGGCCCCGGCGAGGATGCCACTCGCGCCGGTGTCGAGCAGGTATTCGTTGAGATCGAGCGGGCCGAACCTCCCGACCTGCACCTGCACCACGGGCTGGGAGATCGTGAACTCATCGGCCAGGCCGAGATCGATGATCGTCCCGGCCTGGAGCGGACACATTCCCGCCGCCGCCATGGCCGCGAGGAGAACACGGCGGATCCGTCGGCTCATGGGCGGCCCCTCGGTGGCTGGTCAGGGCGGTCCCACGCCGCCCGAAAGCAGCATAGCCGGCCTCCCCGCGGAAGGCAGCAACCGGGTGCAGCGCACCATGCCAGCGGCCGAACCGGGGTACGCGGTCCCCATCGCTCACGCGACTGGGGCTTCCTGGGGCACGACCCGCGCAGTGAGGCAGGTCCGCATCGCTCACGCGATTGCGGCTTCCTGAGGCACGCTCACGCGAGCGCAACTTCCCGGGACACGCTCACGTGAGCGGGCTCCCGAGGAAGCGTCACGGCGTGAGCCGTACGACCGCACGCCGCGCGGGCCGGCGGCGACGCAGGCTCAGGCCCGCGGCGGCCGCGGCGAGCGCG
>JBIIMU010000056.1:0-9870 GCA_044337845.1 Pirellulales bacterium
CGAACCCGCCGGCCGGATCGCTGGCCGCGGCGGTGTCCGACGCCGCCGGCGTTTGGGGAACCGGCCGCTCCACGGGCGTGCCCTGCGGCCGGGCCCGCATCCGCCCCGCCACCACGTCGAGCCACTCGGGCGACGGAAAGGCATAGGGACGGAACTTCTCGAGCGTGCCCGTCTCCTCGTGGACGAACATCGCCCGCTGCGGCCCCAGCTTGGCGGCGATCGGCGAGTCGACGAGCTGGCTGGAATCGTTGCCGCTCATCTGGAACAGCACCCGCAGCTCGAACTCCTTGACCGCGTTGCGGTCGAAGGTCCGCTGCAGGTTCGTCAGCGAGTCGCACCAGACGATCATGTGCACGCCGACCGAGGGCCCGTCCTTGAGGATCGTGAGGAAGTTGTCGGCCGGGGTCGCCTTCTTGTCGCCCATCGAGAAGCCGAAGTCGCCCTCGTTGCGCCGCAGTTCGCGAAACCGCCCCAGGTCGCGGACGAGCACGAACACCGACTCGCCGTCCACCACCTGCTCGTCGATCCGCCGTTTCACCTCGGCGGCGAGCCGCTCCATGGACTCGCCGACCCCGAACCGGCCCACGACCTCCATCTCGTGCGGCAGATGCGCCGCGGCCGTGGCGATCAGGATGTCGGGCTTCTCCTCGGCGATGGCGGGCTCGAGGAGGACGAACCGGCCCGCCCGGCCGAGGCCACCGCCCGGATATGGATCGAACCCCGCGGCCAGACTGACCATCGACATCGCGAGGATCGCGGCGCCGAGATCCTCCCGCTGGCCCACGACCAGCATGTTGGCGCCCCCTTGGCGGCGGAAGATCGCCGCGGTCGGATCCTTGATCGCGATCGCGTCGCCCATCCACGCCAGCGGCGCGACGGGCTCGTGGCCGTGCACCGTGCCCGAGGCGAGGAGCTCCGTGAGCAGCGGGTTGAGGGCGGGATCCGCCGCCTGGTTGCCGTCGAACACGATCCGCTCGAGGTGGGGAATGTCGGTCCGCTGGTCGGCGAGCTTGCGGAGCGCCCCGAGGTACTGCTCCCGTTGCTCGTCGGTGAGAAACACCACCTGGAACGGATTGTTGCCTTCGATCATGCCGTTGGCGTCGTTGTAGATCGCCTCGCCCGGGCGGGTGAGTAGCCGGGCGGCGGTGTTGTCCTCCGAGAGGATCAGGCTGGAGTCGGCCTCGTTGCACTGCAGCGCGATGCGGACGGCCATCTGCCCCATCGTGGCCCGCGGCAGGCTGTAGGAGCCGCCGAGCGTCTGGGAACCGAGCAGCACGTGGATGCCGAAGGCACGGCCCTGCCGCACCAACCGGTCCAGGATCAAGGAGGCATCTTGGGCGATCTTGTCGTCCTCGACGAAGATCTCCTGGAACTCGTCGATGATCAGTAGGATCCGCGGCATCGGATCGGGATGGCCGGTCTGCCGGAAGCCCGCCACGTTCTGGACCGAGAGCTCGCGGAACAGGTCGCCGCGGCGCTTCAGCTCGCGGTCGAGCTGCTCCATCACCGACAGGCCGAACTCGCGTTCGCTCTCGATCGCGATCACGCGGGCGTGTGGCAGGGCGTAGTGGTCGTAGAGCTTGAACTCCACGCCCTTCTTGAAGTCGATCAGATAGAACTGGATCTCGTTGGGGCTGTACTGCAGCGCGAGGCTCGTGATCATGGCGTGCATGAGCGTCGACTTGCCGGAGCCGGTCTTGCCGGCGATCAGCAGGTGCTGGCTCGTGCCCTTGCCGAGCTTGAGGTACTGGAGCTTCTTGGCGCCGGCCGGCCCGAGCGGGGCGAGCACCTCGTTGGCGGTGCTGCCGTGCCACCACTCGCGTTCCGGCGGGGCGACGCGGTCGAACGGCACGACGACCCGTTTCGCCGCCTTCGCCGCCTGACCCACCCGCTGGATGATCCGCGTGAACACGTCGTCGGGGGGTGCCTGCTCGACGGTGAGCGGCCACTTGGACCACTCCGGATCCTTCCACGTGATGGTGCCGTCCTTGAGCGTGAGCACCGTGCAGTGCTGCTCGACGTCGGCCATCGAGAACCCGGACGGCATCTGCTGCGAGGGATCGATAGAGAGGATGAGGTACACGCCGCACCGCGCCCCCGACGCCGCGATGCTCGCCAGCCGGCGGGCGCTCGTCTCGTTGAAGTTCGCCGGAAAGTTCGCCACGACCACGAATCGGTAGGGCTCGGGCACCTCCGCCTCGGCGTTGTAGGCGCCGATCGACTCGTACTCGTTGCGGAGGTATTTCTGGATCACCACCTCCATCTGCTCGGTGATGTCGGCCAGCTTCTGCTCGATCATCTGCGGCTCGGTCCAGATGCGGCTGGTCACGAGCAGCTCGTCGTAGTCGGCGAGGTGCATGAACCCGGCGAACTGCTTGCCCAGCCCGAGCGGGTCGATGATCGTGAACCGGCTCTGGCCCGCGGGCAGCCCGGTGGCGATCCGCAGGGTGAGGGCCTGCATCATGGCGGAGGCCGTTTCCTTCTCCTCGGCCGACGTCTTGACGAGGATCGATGCGGCCACCGGCCAGGCGACGGTGGCGGGCTGGGTCCAGGCGATCGGGCCGAAGGCGTTGAGCTCCTCGTGCGTCGAGACGCCCCCGGGCACGCGCTCCAGCGACAGCGCGAGCTGGCCGAAGCGGAGGCCCGGCGGTGCTTCCGCGGGCAGCGGAACCGAGTCGTCGGCCAGGTCGTTCCAGTCGCGGAAGGCCTGGGCGTCGAGCCGCGACGCCTCCGCACACACCGCCGCCGTCGATTCGCGGGCGGCCTGCCACGCCGCGGTCATCGCCCGCCAGTCGGCGGATCGCGTGGCCTCGGCCGCGGCCAGCCGCTCGGCCCGCTCCGTCTCGATGCGGCGCACCTCCGCGTCGAGCCCTTCGCGGAGGGCCACGATCCGCGGCGGATAGCGTCGCTCCGCCTCGGCGAGATCGCCCGCCACCTTGGCCGCCACCTTGGCGGCGACATCGCCGCATTTCTTCTCGAGCTCGCGGGTCGCGGCGTCGCGGCCCGCCGTCGCCGCCTGCAGCTTCTGCGCCAGCAGCGCCCTGCGGCCGGCATCCTCCTCGCGGAGCGTCGTCTCCAGGCGGGTCTTGAGATCCTTGCCCTTGCCGCCGATCCAGTCGCGGGCCTCCTGCTCGAGCGCCTTGGCCTGCTCCACGAGGACCCGCAGCTCCTGCCGGCGGCCGGCGAGCGAGCCGCGGACCGCCGCCTTGTTGCCGCTGAACAGTCCGGAGATGCCCCCGCCGAGCGCCCGCTTGGCGTCGGCGTCGTTGAGGACGCCCGCGGCGATCGCGGCCCCGGCCTCGGCGGCCCCGATGATCCGCTCCAGCGGCGTGCCCTGCGTGGGGATGCCTCCGGTGGCCGCGGCGGCCTCCTCCTTCACACCCCAGGCGGCGAGCTGCTTGGCGACGGCGGCATCATCCTTCTCGAGCTGGGCAAGCGCCCCAGCGAGCTTCTGCTCCAAGGACCGGACCGCCTGCTTCGGCTCCTGCATCTTGGCCTGGACGACCTCCTTGAACCGCACCTGCTCGAAGACCTCCTCCTCCTTCAGCTCCGTGACGGCCTCGTCGCACTTCTTGGCGAGCTCCCGCGACTTGGACTTCAGGTGCTCGTCGATCTTCGCCTGCTCCCCGGCCCGCCACTGCTCCACCTGCCGCTTCACCTCCTCGTGCTTCCGCTTCGCCGCCTCGATCTCGGCGTTGTGCTTGGCCCGGGTGTCGGCGAGCGCCCGGTCGGCCTCCGCCTGGATCGCGGTCACGGCCGCCTCGGCGGCGTCGGCGATGGCCTGCTCGGCCTTGGAGCGGCTGCCGGCTTCGCGCCGCAGCACGGCGATCTGCTCGCGGAGCACGTCGGGGTGAAACGCCGACCTGGCCTGCGGCGCCGGCGTGGTGGGCGGGGACGCTGATGCGGGGTCGTGGGTGCTCACCCGTGATCCTCGTGGCGGAGGGATGGAATGCGGAAGGGCGTCGGCGGGCTCACATGCCGTCGGTGTCACTGACGTCGCGGATGGCCCGATCGAGCACCTCCGCGAGCCTGCTGAGGCCGTCGAGCGTCTCCTTGACGGCCGGGGTCAGCGGCTCGATGGCGTCCTTGTGAAACGCCTTCGCGCGGGCGTCGTGCCAGCCCTCGCTGGCCGAGTCCCATTTCAGGTGGAGCTGCTTGAGCGCGTTGGCAAGCTTCGACGCTCCGCTCGACAGATCGCCCACCCTCATGACGCGGCTCCTCCGCCGGACGGCGGCGGGGACGGCGGCGCCGGAGCGGCGGCCTCCTCGACCTGCCGGGTCATCGACGGACCTGCCGAGCCGCCCGCATCGCCCGTGCCGCTCCCGTCGGTCGGGCCCGTCACCTGGCGATAGGCATCGAGCGCCTTGAGCATCCGCTCCAGCTGGGCCATCGCCCGCGGGCAGTCGACGTCGATCACCTCGCGAAATCGCACGAGCCGGACGCACGCCTCGCGAAACTGCTGCTGCACGACCGGCGTCCAGCGGCGGACCGCCTCCGCCTTCTGCTCGGCCCGCGCGAGCCGCTGCCGGGCCTTCTCCAGGGCCTTCTTTTCCTCGATGCACGACGGCTGATTGTTGCCGACCTTCTTGAAGGCCTTGCAGTACTCGAGATCCTTCAGCGCCTTGTTGACGAGCTCCGTCATCTTCCGGCACTCGGCCTTCCAGTAGGCCGCCTGATCGACCGTGATCCAGTCGACGGCCCGTTGGCCCTGGATCTCGCACTCCGAGACCGCCTGCCCCGTCTCGTGGGCGAACGATGCGAACGCCCCCTTCACGAAGGCGAGGGTGTCGATCGACTTGACGTCGGCCTGCGTCGACATGGTGCTGCTCGCGGGAGGGGCGCCGGGGCGGCTCAGCGCTGCTGGAGATACTCTTCGACCCGCTCCGCCTTGCGGATCAGGTAGGGCACGTATTCGCTGGTCGATTCGGCGAACCGCTTGAACGTGCTCAGCTGGGCCTCGAACTCCTCGGCGAACTTCTGCTGCTCCTGGTCGCGCCAGGTGGAACTGAGGCCCGCGAGCTGCCGCTGCACCATCTGCATCTGCGCCACGACCTCGTCGCTGAACTTGCGAAGGGCCCCGGCAAACCTGCGGAGCTCCGCCGGATCGACGATTGCCTGTCCCATGGTGTTTCCCTTTGCACGTGGTGCGTCCGAACCCCCGTCATCCTACCGGGAAACGCGGTCCCCGTGGACAGCCGCGGACCGGGCAGGCAGTCTGGCCCTGCACGGCCGGCGACCGGCCGGCGCCACGGGCCGCGATCAGGAGGAAGGGCGATGGAGCAGTCGAGTGTTCGTCCGGGTCGTCCCGGGCATGGCGGCGGGGCGACGCATGCCGCGGTCGAGACCGCCATCGAGCCCTGCACCGGCTGGCATTGCAGCCACCTGTTCTACGCGTTCGACCGGGCCAGGGTGGCGGCCCTCACCCCGGCGGCCCGCGCGGAGGGTGTCCGCCAGTTCACGGCGACCCTCGAGCCGGCGGCCGACGACGCGCCGCGGCGGCTCCAGGCCTGGCTCGTGGCCGGACACAAGGCCGACTTCGCGGTGATGGCCCTCGATCCCGATCCGCTCCGGGTCGATGCGGTGCACCAGCGGCTGCTCGCCGGCCCGCTGGGCGAGGCGCTCGTGGCGACCTATTCCTTCGTGAGCCTCACCGAGGTGAGCGAATACGTGCCGACGGTCGAGCAGTATGCGCAGCGGCTCGTGGCGGAGGGCGAGGTCGAGGGCAGCCCCGCCTACGCCGCGAAGGTGCAGGGCTACGCGGCCCGCGAGCCGGCCATGCGGCAGGCCCGCCTCGAGCCGGAGCTGCCGCCGTGGCCGAACGCCTGCTTCTATCCGATGAACAAGAAGCGGAAGGTGGGGGAGAACTGGTTCACGCTCCCCTTCGCCGAGCGGAGCCGGCTGATGGCCGAGCACGGCGCCTCCGGCATGAAGTTCGGCGGCCGCGTCAGCCAGCTGATCACCGTGGCGGTGGGGCTCGACGACTGGGAATGGGGCGTGACGCTCTGGGCCCGCCGGCCCGACTGGCTCAAGGAGATCGTCTACACCATGCGGTTCGACGAGGCCAGCGCCCGATACGCCGAGTTCGGCCCCTTCTACACCGGCTACGTGGCGACCGCGGAGCGGATCCTGGCTCACTGCCGCGTCGCGGGCTGAGCCCGGGGCTCCGCGGCCGAGAGCACGAGCTCGACCGGTGTGCCGCGGGGCGGAACCCGCTCCGCGAACACCTCGAAGAGCAGGGCGTCGTTGGCCTGCGAGCTTTCGATCGGCAGGTCGAGGGTGGCGGTGGGAAAGTTGGACACGCAGATCAGGTCGCCGCCGTCGCCCTGGTAGTACTCCCGCCCGTCGGCCGGATCCCGCCAGAACACGCTGCCGGCAAACACCCAGTCGGCGTCGAGAGGGCGGCCGGTGCGGGTGTCGCGGATGAGCTCCTGGGCGGGGCGGTCGTGCGCCACTCCCGTGGCGTCCCGCCACCGCACCCGCACCCGCACCACCGGACCGCGGGCCGGGACGTAGTCGGGGTCGTAGGAGACCGGCGCCCCCGGCTCGAGGCCGATGGCGAGCAGGGCCGCGTGGACGAGCCGGGCCGGCGCGTCGGTGGCCACCACGGCCTCGTGCTCCTTGGACCCCCGCGGGCAGGCGAACACCTCGATCACGCCCCGGTCGAGGGCGATGCCGCCGCCGACCACGACCTCGCCCCGCTGCCGGTCGATCCAGACATCGTCCGCGGGAGACAGGCGGATCAGGTCCGGGTGCCGATCCGGCCGCGGCGTCGCCGCCGTGGCCGTGGGGGTCGAGCCGTCGTCCGGGGCGGCGGGGGCGAGGGCCGGCGCGACGGCGATCAGCGCCGCCGCGACGAGGCCGCGGAGAACGGGACGCGTCGGGACGAGGGCGTTCATGGCGGGGGGCGACGTCGAGGGGACCGCGTCCGGGGCGGCGCGTGGATCGGGGTCGTGCTCCCCGATACGATACCCGCCACCGTCGGTCGGCCGCGACCCGCAGCCCATGACCGCCTTCCCGTCGCCTTCCAGCGAGGCCCGCATGTCAGCGTCTGATCCCGTGGTATCGACTCCCGCACCGCGGCGCCGCCGCGGGGGCACGAGGCACCGGGGCGGTGCCGCAGCGCCCGGCGAATCGCCGACCCGCGGGGCACCGGCTCGGCGTGCCGAGGCTCCACCCGCGATCTCCGGGAAGGCGGCCGTGAAGCGGATCACCGCCCTGGCGGCGCTCGCGGAATCGCTCGAGTCGCGGGACGGACTGCGGGCCCTCGCGGCGCACGTCCGCCGCGGCTCCGGTGACGCCCAGCGCATGGCCTTCTGCGAGGCGGCGATCGGCGACTGCATCGACGAGGCCGCGCGGTCGACGTCGCAGGCGGAGCGGTGGCTGCGGTGCGAGGCCGCGACCTGGGCCTTGGCCTGGCTGGCCCGCACGCGGCGGGCGGGCGGCTCGGCCGGGCGACTCCTCGAGCGGCTCGTCGGACAGGCCCGCGGAGCACAGCCGCTGCTCGCCCGGGGCGACACCCAGCCCGCCGCCTTCGTGCTCGTGGTGGCGCGGCTGTTTCGCGACGTGGAGGCCTGCCGCTGCCTCGAGGATTCGGCCACGACCGCGGTCGCCACGGAGATCGAGCGGCTCACCACCCCGGCCGGCGTCGTCGCCGCGGCGGACTCGCGGGCGATGATCGACCGCGTGGTGCGGTGGACCGCGGTCCGGGAGATCGCGCTGGCCACCGGCGATCCGGCATGGCCGCAGAGCACGGAGCGGCGCTGGAAGGCGGCCGCCACCACCGCACTGCGGCTGCTCGGCGGCGGTGGCCGGGCCCTCGCCGGTGCCGGGCGGCTGCCGGACTGCTTCACCACGCCGCTGCTGGCCGCCGCGGCGGAGTTCGGGGGGCGGCGCCGCCGGACCATCGAGCGGCTGCGCGAGAATCGCCGCGCTGACGCCCATCGCGCGGGCGACCTCGACCGCGATCTGCACGACCCCGAGGCCGCGATGGCGATCCTCCGCAGCGGCTGGGGCCGATCCGGCATCCGCGTGCTGCTCGACTACCGCCATGCCGTGCCGAGGCTCGAAATCGCCGTCGCCGACCGCCTCCTGGTGGATGGTCCGTGGCAGTGGGAGGCCTGGGCAGGCGGGCGTGCCCTCGAGGCCGAGGGGCGGTGGACGGTGTCGTGCTTCGAGTCGGACCGCAAGGCGACGTTTCTCGAGATCACGGCCCCGCTGACCGGCGGCCTCCAGCTCGAGCGGCAGGTCGTGCTCCTCCCGCGCGACGGCGTGCTGGTCTGCGCCGACGCCATCACCGCGTCCGGAGCCGCGCCGCCCGCCGACCTGCGGTATCGCGGCATGCTCACGCTCGGTGCCTCCCTCGACGCGGTGCCGGAGGAGGAGACGACCGAGGTGGTGCTGTCCGACACCGACGTCCGCGGCCTCGCGCTGCCCCTGGCGGTGCCGGAATGGCGCGGCGGGGCCCGCGGGCGGCTCGACGCGGTGGACGGCGGGCTCGTGCTCACGCAGGAGGCCCGCGGCGGCCGACTCTACGCGCCCCTCTGGCTCGACTGCACACCCGCGCGGATCGATCGGCCGCGGACGTGGCGGCAGCTGACCGTCGCCGAGACCCGCCAGCAGGTGCCGGAGGCCACCGCCGTCGGCTTTCGCGTGCAGGCCGGCATCGAGCAGTGGCTGCTCTACCGCTCGCTCGACACGCCGCGCAATCGCACGCTGCTCGGGTGCAACGTGTCGTGCGAGTTCCTGCTGGGCCGCGTGAAGAACAGCGGCGAGATCGCCCGCACCCTGGAGATCCAATGACCGACCGCGCCGGCGACGACGCCGTGGGCCGGCGGGTGCGGGCCAACGTGGATGCCGTGCGGGAGCGGATGGCCGCCGCCTGCGAGCAGGCGGGCCGCCCGCCCGCCGACGTGCGGCTGGTCGCGGTGACCAAGTACGTCGATGCCGCCGTGGCCCGGCTGGTGGCGGCCGCGGGCTGTGCCGACCTCGCGGAGAGCCGTCCGCAGCGGCTCGCCGAGATGGCCGTGGCCTTGGTCGACGTGCGGCCCGAGATTCGCTGGCACCTCGTGGGCCACCTGCAGCGGAACAAGGTCCGCAAGACGCTGCCCTTCGCCCCGCTCGTCCACACGCTCGACAGCCTGCGGCTGCTCGACGCGCTCGAGGCGGAGGCGGCCGCGGCGCGCATGACCTGCGACGTGCTCGTGGAGGTGAACCTCACCGGCGACCCCGGGCGGTCGGGCACGCCCGAGGCCGACGTGCCCGCGCTCGTGGCGACCGCGGCGCGGTCGCCGCACGTCCGGCTCCGCGGTCTGATGGGCATGGCGGCCCGGCCCGACGCCCCGGCGGCCGACGCCCGCCGCGACTTCGCCCGGCTCCGCGGCCTCCGCGACGCCCTCGCCGCGGAAGTGCCGGCGGACATGCTCCGGGAACTGTCGATGGGGATGAGCGGCGACCTCGAGGCCGCGATTCTCGAGGGCTCGACCATGGTGAGGGTGGGGTCGGCGCTCTTCGAAGGACTTGCGTAGCCGCGAGGGGGCCGACCGCGTGGCTTGATCCGCGCGAAGCCGCCATCGCGTGAGCTTGCCTGAGGAAGCCGCCATCGCGTGAGCGATGCGGACCTGCCGCATGGTGAGGCTCAGGGCTGCCCGTGCCCCGTCGCCGGACGTTCGCCTCGGGCATCGTGCCCTCGGCTCACTCGAATGCCGCCGGCGCTTCGCCATCGTGGCTGCGCTTGGCGGCATACGCCGGCTCTCGGGGCACGGGCAGCCCCTCGCTGAGTTCGTGCTCGAGGAAGCCGCAATCGCGTGAGCTTGCCTGAGGAAGCCGCCATCGCGTGAGCGATGCGGACCTGCCGCATGGTGAGGCTCCGGG
>JBIIMU010000057.1:0-9671 GCA_044337845.1 Pirellulales bacterium
TCTCGACTGGCGGTTCGTGACGTGCGACGTGGCGGCCGACGACGTGGCCGCGGCGCTGGCCGGCGTCGCCGCGCTCGGGTTCCGCGGCTGCCTGCTCTCGGGGGCGATTCGCGAGCCGGCCCTGACACACGTCGGCACCGCGAGCCCGTCGGTCACCTTCAGTGGCGCGGTCAACCTCGTCGAATGCCGCGACCGCGGGCTCGTCGGCCACATGACCGAGGGGCGGGGCATCGTCGAGGCGCTGCGGGGCCACGTCGATCCCGTCGCCCGCGCCGCGGTCGTGGTCGGGGCCGGCCCGCGCGGCCGCGCCGTGGCGCTCGAACTCGCCGCCGCGGGCGCGGGCGAGCTGCTGATCGGCGACCCCGATCCCGCGCGTGCCGCGGCGGTCGTGGCGGCGCTCCCGTCAGGAGTGTTGGCGACCGCGCTCGACTGGCGGCCGATGCTCGTGCCGCCGCACGCCGGGATCCTCGTGGTCACGTCGGGCGACGGGCAGCCGCAGGCCAGCGGATTGCGGCCCGACCTCGTGGTGGCCGATGCGGTGACCGCCGGGAGCCAATCCTCCCTGGCCGCCGAGGCCGCAGCCCACGGCTGCTGCCTCGTGGACGGCATCGAGATCCACGCCGTTCAGGCCGCGATCGACTTCCAGACGCTGACGGGGCTCGAGGCCGACGTCGACATGCTCCGCGAGGCGCTCGAGGAGTTTCTCGGCGCCTGACGGCTCGGCCGGCTGCGCGAGCCACGCCGCGGCCGGATGCCGGCGCCGGTCGACGACGCGGTCGTTCAGGAGGGATCGAGCCGCTCGATCCGCCGCTGCAGGGCGAGGGCGGCGGCCCGGACGTCGGACACCGGATCGTCCGTCAGGGCAAGCACGCGGCGTGCGATCGCCTCGGGCGGCCCCGCCGACGTGGCATCGACGATCAGCCCCACGCCCTTGAGCGCGTTGACCACGACCATCGCACGACGATACCGCTCGGCGGCCACGCGGCGATCGTCGCTGGCCGCGCCGCCGACGTCGGGCAGGTCGAGCATTTCGCCGAGCGTGTCCCAGGAGGTCGCGACACCGTGGCGGGCGAGGCCGACGGCCGCGTTGAACCGCACGTCGTCCTCGCCGTCGTCGAGCAGGTCGCGGAGCCGGTCGAGGGCGGTCGATCCCCCGACGACGCCGAGCGCGTAGGCGGCTGCCGACCGCAGGGGCCGCGTGTCGCTCCGCGAAGCGGCCTCGAGCGCCGCCACCGTCGCCGCCGGATCGGGCAGCGACCGCCCCGCCGCGGCGAGATTGGCGGCGAGCACCGCGAGGGCCTCCACCGCCGCCTGGGCCGTGCCGGGACTGGATGCGTCGCGGGCCCGCTCGATCAGCGGCGCGGCCGCCTCCGGCACCGCGAACTCCCCGAGCGCGCGGCAGAGATAGGCGCAGAGCGTCTGCGACTGCTCGGCGGCGTGCCCGCTGCCGGCCGGGCGGCCGCTGGCAACCTCGTCGCCGAGAATGTCGGCCAGTTCCGCCGCGAGCGCGGGATCGTTCTTGAGGGTCGCGCCCCCCGGGCCCCGCAGGTCGTTGGCGAAGTTGAGCGCCACCTGCCAGCGGCCCTCGTTGTTGCGGCGCAGCGCGCGGACGTAACTCTCCGGATCGTTGCCCATCTGGGCGAGCCAGTAGAATCCCCACACCACGAACAGGCCGCAGGCCACGATCGTCAGCGGCACGACGAACAGCTGCACGAGAAAGCCCGCCGAGGGCGGTTCGACGGGCGGCAGGTCGTCTGCGGCCCGGGGGCCGCGACGTGGTAGTTCGCTCATGCGAGAAGTCTAGGAGGCCCGCAAGGTGAGTCAACGTCCCGCCGTGGCCGGGCCGGCCTGCTGGCTCGACGTCGAACTGCCCACGGTGGCCGAGAATCTCGCCCTCGACGAGGCCCTCCTGCTGGAGGCGTCCGCCGCCGCGACACCGACGACGGTGGTGCGCACCTGGATGGCGCCCGAGCCGGCGGTCGTGCTCGGATCGTCGAGCCGGGTGGCGGAGGAGGTCGACCTCGACGCCTGCCGGGCGGCGGGGGTGGCCGTGCATCGCAGGCCCAGCGGCGGGCTGTCGGTCGTGCTCGGACCCGGCTGCCTGATGTGGACCGTGGTGACGCCGTGCCCCGCACCGACGCCGACGATCGCGGCGATTCACGACGCGGTGCTCGATCCGCTCTGCGCCGCGCTGCGCGCCGCGGGCACCGACGTGGTGCGCCGCGGCTCGAGCGACCTGGCGATCCCCGTGGCCGACTCGCTCCGCAAGGTTTCGGGCAACGCGCTGCGGGTCAGCCGGGGAGTCGTCCTCTACCACGGCACCCTGCTCGACGCCTTCGATCTCGATCTCGTGGGCCGCGTGCTGCGGCATCCCCCGCGCGAGCCCGGCTATCGCGCCGGGCGACCCCACGCCGCGTTTCTCGCCAACCTCGCCCTCGGCCGCGGCCCCCTCGAGCACGCCGTCCGCCGGGCGTTCGCCGCCGCCGCGCGCCGCGCGGACTGGCCCCGCGACGAGGTCGCGCGGCTGCTCCGCGATCGCTACCTCGAGCCGGCGTGGACGGACCGCCGCTCCTGACCGGCGGCGCGTCCGCGAAACTCCGCGGGAAGCCGGCGCGAACGCCGTGGCAAACTGGGGCGACTTCGCCGACCGTGCGAGTTGGGGAGGCCGGCGGTTCGCGGATCATCGCGGGGCCCCCGTCGGGCCGATCAACATTCTTGGTGGCGGGCCGGGAGGCCGGCAACGGGCTTCCCCGTGGCAAACCAGCCTTTCGTCGGCGACGGCGGCTCGGTAGGTTTCCCGGCCCGATCGACAGGACGTCGATTCGTCAGCCTGCAACAGGAGGTTGCCTTCCATGCGTCTGCACATGAACGCCGCTGATGTCCGCGGCCTCGTCTCGCGTCACTTCATCGAACTCGGGGCCGACGTCCGCGACGTCGAGGATCTGCAGGAGAACATCCGCATCGATCGCGGTCGCTGCGTGGCCCGCTGCTATCGCGTGGCCGAGATGTTCGCCATGTGGCTGATCGACGTCGGCGTGCTGCAGTTCTACGACGCCGACGGCGAGATGCTGCACACGGTGAACCTGTTCACGGAGCTGCAGCCGCAGCGGGTCGCCGCCTGACCGCGGGCCGACGTCTGGGGGAATGCGGTGGCACGGGACGCTCCGGGGGGAGCGTCCGCGCGCCGCACGGGACCGATCGGGGGAGTCGATGCCGATGCTGCGCCAATCCGTCCGCGGTCGCGGGCTCACCGTGGTGGTCCCGGCGCTCGATGCGACGGCCCTCGAAGAGACGCTCGTCAGCGTGCTCGAGCACCGCCCCGACGACTGCGACGTCGTCGTGGCGCTCGGCATGGAGTACGACGACCCATGGAACATCCGCGAGGAGGTGACGTTCGTCACGGCCCCGCGCGGCAGCGGGCTCGTGGGCTGCGTGACCGCGGGAGTGGCGGCCGCGACCGGTGACGTGATCCACGTGCTCGCCGCCGGCTGGCAGGCCACCGCGGGGTGGACCGACGCCGCGGTGCGGCACTTCGCGAAGGCCGCCGTGGCCGCAGTCGTGCCCCTGGCCGTGGCCGACGCGGATCGGGATCAGCCCGTCTCGGCGGGCATCCGCCGGACGCGATCGGGCAGGAGCCTGACGGTGGTGCCGCGACGGACCGCCGCGGGCATCGCCACGCACCGGCTCCCCGACGCCCCCTGCCTGGAGGCCGGGTTCTGGCGGGCCGACCTGCTGCACGACGTGGGCTTTTCGCGGGCCTGCGGCGACGCCCTCGCGGCGGCCGACATGGCCGCGGCCGTGGCGGCCCTGGCGGCGGAGGTGGTGCTCGAGCCCGAGTCGCGGGTGATCGCCGGGCCCGTGCCGCGGCGCGTGAGCGGCTTCCGCGCCGGCCTCGCGGCCGAGCGGCTCTTCTGGCGCTCGCTCTCGTGCGAGCGTCTCGTCCCGGCGCTGGTGGCCCATGCCGGCGAGGTGATGCGGCATGCCGCCGTCACCGCGCCGGTGGGCACGCTCGGCGTGCTGGCCGGACGCCTCGCGGGCCTCCTCGAGATCGGCGGCTCCGTGCCACGGTCCCGCCAGCTCGCCGCCCTGCGGCGGCAGGCTGCGGCCGGCGACGAGGCCGCCCGAACGGTCCGCATCGACGCCGCCCACGACGCGATTCCGCGGCCGCACGTGGAGCAGCCCGCGCACGAACTCCGGCGGTCGGCCTGACGCGGGCCGAGACGGGCTCAGAGGCGGTCCGCTTTCGTGGTCCGGCCCACGCTGATAGACTTCCCCGGGTCTTGCTCCCGTAGCTCAATTGGATAGAGCGTCAGCCTCCGGAGCTGAAGGTTACAGGTTCGATCCCTGTCGGGAGTATTCGGTCTGTCGGGAGTGTTCGGTCCGGACTGGTTCGGACCCGGCCGCACGACCGGCGGCGATCACGGAGAGATGCAATGCAGGCGGTCCGTGGGTTTCTGTCGCTGCTCGCCCGGCTGATGATCGTGGCGATCTTCCTGATGAGCGCCGTCGCCGGGAAGATCATGAACTTCAACGGCACCGTGGAGCGGATGGCCGCCGAAGGTGTGCCCTCCCCCACGATCCTGCTCGGCGGGGCGATCGCCTTCCTGCTGCTCGGCGGGCTGTCGATCGTGCTCGGACTCTGGGGCCGTGTCGGGGCCCTGCTGCTGCTTATCTTCCTCGCGGCCGCCACCTACTACTTCCACGACTTCTGGAAGCTGCCTCCCGACACGCCGCCGGAACGGATGCAGATGGAGGTGATCTCGTTCCTCAAGAACCTCGCGCTCATGGGGACGATGCTGTTTTTGATCGCCAACGGCACCGGCCCGTGGAGCATCGACAACCGCTCCCGGGCGGCGGACACGGCGGCGGCGGACGACGAGTGACGCCGGCTTCGGCTCACGCCCCGGCCGCCAGAAGCATCGTGGCCGCGTGGATGTCGACGATCGCCTCGAGGTCGTCGCAGTAGCCTCCCCCGCAGACGATCGCCACGGGGGCGGCGGCCGACCGGGCGGCCGCCAGCACCATCCGGTCGCGGTCCAGGAGCCCCGCCTTCGTGAGCCGCAGGCGTCCGAGCCGGTCGCCCACGAAGGGGTCGGCGCCGGCGATGTAGAGCACCAGCTGCGGACGCGACCGGGTGACCGACTCGTCGAGGGCGGCCGCCAGTGCCGCGAGGTACTCCTCGTCGCCCGTCCCGTCGTCGAGCCCCACGTCGAGTGAGCCGGAAACCTTCCGCAGCGGGAAGTTCCGCGCGCCGTGGATCGACATCGTGAACACCTCGGGATCCCCCGCGAAGATGGCCGCCGTGCCGTTGCCCTGGTGCACGTCGCAGTCGAGGATCAGCACGCGGCGGACCAGGCCGCGGGCCTGCAGCTCGCGGGCGGCGACGGCCACGTCGTTGAACACGCAGAAGCCCTCGCCCCAGTCGGGGCCGGCGTGGTGGGTGCCGCCGGCCAGGCTCGCCGCCGCGCCGTCGGCGATCGCGGCCGCCGCGGCGTCCACGGCGGCGCCGGTGCTCCGCAGCGACCGCTCCACGAGCGCCTGGCTCCAGGGAAACCCGATCCGCCGCACCTCGTCGCGGGACAGGCCGCCCGAGAGCACGCGGCCCACGTAGCCGCGATCGTGCACGCGGAGGAGCTCCTCGTCGGTCGCCGCGTGCGGCTCGATGAACTCGAGCCTCGCTCCGGCCGCCGCGTGTGCCTCCAATCGCCGGCGCAGGAGCGCGTACTTCGCGGCGGGGAACCGGTGCCCCTCCGGCAGGTCGAGCGGATAGCGGTCGGAGGGAAAGACGCGCATCGGCACCCGTGGCCCGCCCGGGGGTGGTGTCACCGCGACCGTTTGGCGGCCTTCTTCCGCGGCCGCTTCGCCCGCGTCGCTCCGCCGTCGTCGCGGCCGTCGACGAGCACGTCGATCGTGCCGGTCTCCACCCGGTACAGCCAGCCGTGGATCCGCGGCAGGGCGCCCTTGGCGTGCATGTTGCGGATCAGCGCGAGGTTCTTGAGGTGCTTGATCTGGAGCTTCACGTTCTCCTCGGTGAGCACCGCGAGCTTCTCGTCGCGGGAGAGCTTCCGCTCCTTGGCGATCCGGTTGGTCGCCTCCTTCGCCCCGGTCGCGATGCACAGCCAGTCGGCGATGTAGTTCTCGTGAACGCCGTCCTCGATCGCGGCGATGCCGCCGCACCGCGTGTGGCCGCAGACGATGATGTCTTCGATCTTCAGGTGCACCACCCCGTACTCCAGGATCGCCGAGATGTTGACGTCGTTGAAGGCCACGATGTTGGCGACGTTGCGGTGCACGAACATCGTGCCCGGCTTCGAGCCCGTCATCTGGTGCTCGCTGACCCGCGAGTCGGAGCAGCCGATCCAGAGCACCCGCGGCCGCTGCTTCGCGGCGATCGCCTGGTAGTACTGCTCGTTCGGCTGGTACTCGCCCTCGACGAACTTCGCGTTGCCGTCGAGCAGCTGGTCGATCATGTCGCTCATGGATCTCGCTCCGTGCCTGGACCCCGCGGGCCGACCGCCCGCGGCGGCCCGAGGCTACCAGCCCGCCCCGGAACGGGCCATCGGCGGCGGCGCGGCCGGATTTGGCCTTGCACGGGCCCGGGTCCGGCGCGAAAGTCTGGCCTCAGCGGCCGCGGGCCGACCCGGGAGACGGACGATGGGCCTCGACGGCATGATGGATAACTGGCAGGCCGTGCTCACCGGCGGCATCGTCACGGCCACGCTCGCCGCGCTGCTGTTCATCCAGCGGGCCCCCGACATGGTGATGATCGGGGGCGTGGTGCTCCTCCTCGCCGTGGGCGTGCTCACGCCCGACGAGGCCCTCCGGGGCATGAGCAACGAGGGCATGATCACGGTCGCCGCGCTGTTCGTGGTGGCCTCTGCCGTGGAGCGGACCGGCGCCCTGGCGTCGCTCGTCGACCGCGCGCTCGGCAGGCCGAAGTCGCTGGCGTCGGCCCAGCTGCGGACGATGATCGGCCCCGGGGTGATCTCCGCCTTCACCAACAACACGCCCGTGGTGGCCCTGATGGTGCCGGCGATCCGCGACTGGGCCAAGAAGCATCGGCTGAGCGTCTCGAAGCTCCTGATGCCGATGAACGCGGCCGTCGTGCTCGGCGGCCTGTGCACCCTGATCGGCACGAGCACCAACGTGGTCGTCAGCGGCCTCGTGGCGGCGAAGCGGGGCGCGCCGCTGGAGATGTTCGACATCTCGTGGCTCGGCGTGCCGCTGTTCGCCTGCGGGCTCGTCTACCTGATCGTGGCCAGCCGCACCCTGCTCAAGGATCGACGGCCGCCGATGAGCACCAGCGACGACCCGCGGCAGTACAGCCTGGAGATGGTCGTCGACCCGGGCAGCCCGCTCGCGGGCCGCACGATCGAGCAGGCCGGCCTGCGGCATCTCGACGGCCTGTTCCTCATGGAGATCGACCGCGGCGGCCACGTGATCGCGGCGGTGGCCCCCACGGAGCGGCTCGAGGCCGGCGACCGGCTGGTGTTCGTGGGCGTGATCGACTCCGTGGTGGAGCTGCAGAAGATCCGCGGCCTGCGGCCCGCGACCGACCAGGTGTTCAAGCTCGACGATCCGCGGAGCGAGCGGGTGCTGGTGGAGGCGGTGGTGTCGCCGTCGTGCCCTCTCGTGGGCCGCACGATCCGCGAGGGGCGGTTCCGCTCCACCTACGGCGCCGTGGTGATCGCCGTCGCCCGCGACGGCGAGCGGCTGCAGATGAAGATCGGCGACATCGTGCTCCAGCCCGGCGACACGCTGCTGGTGGAGGCGGGGACCGCGTTCGTCGACCGGCAGCGGTCCAACCGCCACTTCTATCTCGTCAGCGAGGTGACCGGGTCCACGCCCCCGCGGCACGACAAGGCCTGGATCGCCTGCACGGTGCTGGCGGCCATGGTGCTCGCCGCGGCCCTCGACCTGGTGCCCATGGTGGCCGCGGCCCTGGTGGCCGCCGGGGCGGTGGTCGCCCTGCGGTGCATCTCCTCGACCGAGGCCCGCCGCGCGATCGAGTGGGAGTCGCTGCTCTTGATCGCCGCCAGCTTCGGCCTGGCCCGGGCGATGGAGAAGACGGGGCTCGCCGGGGCGATGGCGGCGTCGACGATCGGCGCCGCCGGCGACAATCCGCACGTCGTGCTCGCCGCGATCTACCTGGTGGCGATGCTGTTCACGGAGCTGATGAGCAACAACGCCGCCGCCGTGCTCACCTTCCCCATCGCCTGGCAGACGGCGGCCGACCTGGGCGTGAATCCGATGCCGTTCGTGATGGCGATCACGGTGGCCGCGAGCTGCGGGTTCGCGACCCCGATGGGCTACCAGACCAACCTGATGATCTACGGCCCCGGCGGCTACAAGTTCCGGGATTACGTCCGGTTCGGGGGGCCGCTGAACCTCCTGGTGATGGCGCTCACGGTGGCACTGGCGCCCCTGATCTGGCCGTTCTGAACCGCGCCGCCGGGTTTTCAAGGCCGCGTCCCCGGCTTAGGCTGTAGCGTTTCCGCGGCGGCCTCCCGACATCCGGACGGCATGAGCGACATCCTCTTCCATTATCACCGCGTCAATCCGACGACCTGGTTCTACCTCGCCTCGCTCCTGTCGATCGCCCTGTTCTTCAAGTTCAACCGGCTGCTCAGCATCCGCAATCTCGACCTCGTGGGCCTGATCCTCCTGGCGCCGGGTCTGCTCGCGGTCGAGTCCGGCAGCTACCGGGCCAACGTCGCCGACCAGCAGCTCGGCTACGTCTGGCTGTTCGCCATCCTGGCGGTGCTCCTGGTCCGGATGCTGTGCGACTCGATGATGGTCAGGCGGCCGATGCTCGAGCCGAACCTGACCACCGGCGGCCTCGTGTTCCTCGGGGCGGCGCTGCTGGCCTTCCTGCTCGCCAACGTGATCAGCACGCGGCCCCAGCGGGACGACGTGGCCGGCGCGGCCGGCGCCACCCGCCTCGAGGCCCGCGACGCGGAGGTCGACGCCGACCAGCTGGCCCGGCTCGGCCCCGGCTATCCGCTGCTGTTCCTGCTCCCGCAGATCTCCACCCAGCGGATCTTCTTCGCGCCCGACGGCTCCGAGGAGAAGGCCGACGCCGGCGACGCGAGCCGCCGGGCGGTGCACGAGACGACGGCCCGGGTGATGGCGATCGTCTCGCAGCTCGCGATCGTCGCCGGCATGGTGGTGGTGGGCTGGCGACACTTCGAGAACGCGCGGCTCGGCATCGCCGCCGCCGTGCTCTACCTGCTGCTCCCCTACACCGCGACGATGACGGGCCGCGTCGATCACGTGCTGCCGGGCGCCCTGATGATCTGGGCGATCGCCGCCTACCGACGGCCCTTCGTCGCCGGGGTGCTCGTCGGCCTGGCGATGGGCACGATCTACTACCCCGTGTTCCTGCTGCCGCTGTGGTGCAGCTTCTACTGGGAACGGGGCGTCCGCCGCTTCGCGCTCGGCGTGGCCGCGGCCCTCGCCGCGCTGATCGTGGCCTTGTGGTTCACGTCGCCCGACATGGCGGTGCTGGTCGGACAGCTGCGGCAGATGTTCGGCTGGATCTTCCCGAGCGAGGTCTCGCTCGAGGGCTTCTGGGCCCTGCCGGCCCAGGATCCCGTGTTCCGCCTGCCGGTCCTGGCCGCGTTCGTGGCGATGATGGCCACGCTGGCGATCTGGCCGGCGCCGAAGAACCT
>JBIIMU010000058.1:0-9624 GCA_044337845.1 Pirellulales bacterium
ATTCCCTGACCTTCGTCGCGTTGTCTCACAGCCGATTCGGACCGTCAACGTGCGAGCGGTCGCCGTTTCGTCCCATTTCTGCCCGATTCGTCCCAGCGACGCGCAACTACTGGCAACTCAGCTCGCGGCGGGCGATCGCGACCTGTCCGAGGGCGAGTCCGCCGTCGTTGGCGGGCACCGCGCGATGCAGGAGCACGTCGAAGCCCTCGTCGCCGAGCCGTATGGTCGCCTGCTCGGCGAGCAGCGCGTTGTGGAACACGCCGCCCGTCAGGCCGACCGCGCCGCCGGCCCCCCGCCGCCGCAGGAGCAGGCACGCATCGACCACCAGATCCGCGATCGCCTGATGGAACCCGCGAGCGATCGCCGCCTGCGGCACGCCGGCCACGACGTCGGCGACGACTCCGCGGACGATCGGTCGCCAGTCGAGCGTGATCGAGCCGCCGGGCTCCTCCGCGACGCACCCTCGATACGGCCCGACCGCGCCGCCCGCCGCCGCGGCACGCTCGAGGTCGATCGCCGCCTCGGCCTCGTAGTCGATCGAGTGCCGCAGCCCCGTGAGCGAGGCGACGGCGTCGAACAGCCGGCCCATGCTCGTCGTCGGCACGCAGCCGAAGCCGCCGGTGAGTTGGCGATCGACGATGGCGCGGTCGCGGGCGGGAACGGCGGCCACGCACGGGAGGTCGCCGCCCGCTTCGAGGCCGGCCGCATGCAGCACCGCGAGGGCCGTCCGCCACGGATGGCGGATCGCGGCGTCGCCCCCCGGCAGGGCGAAGGGCAGCAGATGGGCGGCCCGCGTGATCGCGCCCCGGCGCACGACGAGCAACTCGCCCCCCTGGATCGTGCCGTCGCGGCCGTAGCCCGTGCCGTCGAAGCAGACGCCGATCGTGCCGTCGGCCTCCGGGAGCGGGAGGCCGTGCTCGGTGAGGAGGGCCGCCACGTGGGCCTCGTGGTGCTGGACGCGAATCAGCGGCAGGCCACGAGCCGACGCGAACTCGCGGGCCCACCGCGCCGACAAGTGACCCGGATGCAGGTCGGCCGCGACCGCCGCGGGAGACACGCCGAGGAGGCGCACCAGCCCCGTGGCGGTGCGGTCGAGGGCCTCGAGCGTCTCCAGGTTCTCGACGTCGCCCACGTGCTGGCTCATCACGGCCTCGGTGCCGTGGGCCACGCACAGGGTCGCCTTGAGTTCCCCGCCGACGGCGAGCACCGTCGGCCCGGCCGCGGGCAGCCGGATCGGCAGCGGGCAGTGGCCGCGGGAGCGCCGCGCGGGGAGCGGCACACCACCCACGCACCGCACCACGGAGTCGTCGCAGGCCACGTGGATGTCGCGGTCGTGCATCAGGAACGCGTCGGCGATCCCGGCGAGCCGAGCGACGGCCTCGCGGTTGCCGGTCGCGATCGGCTCCTCGGAGAGGTTGCCGGACGTCATCACGAGCGGCGGCAGGCCGGCGCAGAGCAGGTGGTGCAGGGGCGAGGACGGCAGCATCACGCCGAGCAGGTCGCTCCCCGGGGCGACGGCCGCGGCGACGCCCGGGCCGTCACCTCCGCGGCGCACGAGCACGATCGGCCGCTCCGGCCGCTCGAGCAGCCGACGTTCCTGCTCGTCCACGCGGGCGATCCGGCGTGCCGCCGCGAGGTCGGCGACCATCACCGCCAGCGGCTTCCGGAGTCGTCGCTTACGGTCGCGAAGCCTCTCCACCGCGGACGCGTTCGTGGCATCGCACGCCAGGTGAAACCCACCCACGCCCTTGATCGCGACGATGCCGCCCCCGCGGATCGCGTCGTGAGCGGCGTCGATCGCCGCCCCGCCGAGGAGGGCCGCCGAGTCGGCATGCTCGGGCACGCGGCCGACGCCCCCGCGGGCGAACCAGAGCCGCGGCCCGCAGTGCGGACAGGCGATCGTCTGCGCGTGAAACCGCCGCGACGCCGGGTCGCGATACTCGGCACCGCACGCGACGCACATCGGGAAGGCCCGCATCGTGGTGGCCTCGCGATCGAAGGGCAGCGACTCGATGATCGTGTATCGCGGGCCGCAGTCGGTGCACGAGATGAACGCATGGCCGAAGCGGCGATCCGCGGGGTCGGTCAGCTCGCGGAGGCATGCCGCGCACGGCGCCACGTCCGGGGGCACGGGCACCGGTCGGTCCCGGCCGCGGCGGTCGCTCTCGAGGATGCGGAACGCCCCGGGCGGGCCGGCGAGCGGCCCCGGGAGCACCTCGACGGCGACGCGGTCCACGATGGCCAGCGGCGGGGCTGCCGTCGCGAGCCCGTCGAGAAACGCCGCGACGGCGGCGGCGGGGCCCACGATCTCCGCCGCCACCCCGTCGGGGCCGTTCTCCACGTGGCCGCCGAGGCCGAGGCGGGTGGCCCGCCGCCAGAGAAACGGGCGAAACCCCACGCCCTGCACCACGCCGGTGATCTGCACGCTCCGCCGCTCGAGGCCGCTCATGGCTCCATCGTACGTGGCCGGATCAGACGGCAGATGGCCGGGCCAGCCGTGTTGCGAGCCCGGATGGCGGCCCCCGGCGCGGCGAACCTTGGCTTCGCCTCCGCCGGGGCCAAGGCTGGACGGCCAGGATGGCCGGGCCAGCCGTGTATTCAGAACTGCTCGAGCCGCAGGACGTCCACGGGCTCGATCCACACCGTCAGCCGCTCGTCGGCCAGCGCCGCTCCCTTGAGGTCGTCGAGGATCCGCCCGGCGACGTCGGCGGGCACGATCGTCTCGAAGCGGACCAGCGGCCTCGAGCCGACACTCGAGTCGCGACGGCCGCCGCCGTGGCAGGGGACGGCCGTGTAGCCCGACGCGCCGCGTTCGCGGACCATCGCGATCAGCGTGGGCTCGGCCGTGGCCGGCCCGACGACCGTGATCCGCCGCATCGGCACCGTCACCCGCTTGCGGGTCGCGTAGGGATGCGCGGAGAGCTGCTTGTGGCCACCGAGCCCCACGACGTCGAGCCGCAGCCCGGCCTGCTCGAAGTCGAGGGCGAGCCCATGGAGCTTCTCCATCACGCTCGAGTCCACGAGCTGCGCTCCGGCGAGATTCACGATCACGTTGTGGTGCTGCACGAGGCCGAGCTGCTCGATCTGGCGGCGAAACGGGAGCCAGTTGCTGAACACCGCCGAACCGCTCGCGTCGATCTGCACGGTGCTGTCGTCCACGGCGGTCACCTTGAGGAATGGCTTGAAGAACGACGACAGCGGCACGCCGTTGACCGCGTGGATCACGAACTTCAGCAGGATCCCGATCCCCACGCCGACGAGCAGGTCGGTGGCCAGCACGCCCACGATCGTGGCCACGAAGATCAGCAGCTGCTCCGAGCCGATCTGGAACACGTTGATGAACTCGCGGGGCGACGCGAGCCGGAAGCCCGTGTAGACGAGCATCGCGGCGAGCGCCGACAGCGGGATCATGTGGATCAGGCCGGGCGCGAGGGCGACCGCCGCCAGCAGGAACACGCCGTGCCACAGATCGGCGAACCGCGTCCGGGCCCCGTTGTCGATGTTGGACTTGCTCCGCACGATCTCGGAGATCATCGGCAGGCCGCCGATCGCGGCGGCGGCCACGTTCGCCACGCCGACCGCCAGCAGGTCGCGGTTCATGTCGGTCTTCCGCTTCCAGGGGTCGAGCAGGTCGATCGCCTTCGCCGAGAGGAGCGACTCCACGCTGCCGACGAGGGCGAACATCGCGACCCACCAGACGGCCGAGATCCGGAGCTCGGGGCGGGTGAAGACCGAGAAGTCGGGGGTGGTGATGGCGGCGGCGATGTTGCCGGGCACGGAGACGAGAAACGACTCGCCGATGCGGTAGTCGTGGCCGGCGAACTGGTAGTAGTGATCGTGCGAGAGGTCGAACCAGCGGCCCAGCGGCACCGCCGCCGCCAGCACCAGAAGCTGCGCCGGCACCAGCCGCAGCCAGGCTGGCCTGAGGCGACCCCGGATGGCCGGCCAGCCGAACAGGATCGCGAGGCTCAGCAGTCCGATCGCGGCGATCGCGGGATTGAGATGGAGGATTTTCTCGGGCAGCTCCCGGAGAATCTCGAGCGGTTCGCCCTGCGCCTTCTGGCCGAAGACCACGGGCAGCTGCTTGAGGCAGATGATCAAGCCGATCGCCGCGAGCATGCCGTGCACGACGGCGGTCGGGAAGAAATCGCCGAGGGCACCGGCCCGCAGGAGTCCGAACACCACCTGCAGCAGGCCGGCGGCACAGCCCACCGCGATCGCCATCCGGTAGGCCCGGAAGTCGGCATCGGGGTCCGAACCGCCCGTGTAGCCGAACGACTGCATCGCCCCGAGCACGATCACGATCAGGCCGGCGGCCGGGCCCTTGATCGTGAGTTCGGAGTTGCTGATGAAGCTCGTGACGATCGCACCCACGACGGCCGTGAACACGCCCGCCACCGGCGGAAAGCCGCTGGCGAGCGAAATGCCGAGGCACAGCGGCAGGGCGATCAGAAACACCAGAAATCCGCTGATCGCGTCGGGGCGGGTGAACCGCAGGCACTCGGGCCAGCGGCCCCGGGGCACATCGCCGGTGGGAGCCGCGTGCGGGGCGTGAGGCAGGTTCATCGGTGGTCTCCGGAGGAGGCGGGAGCCGCATGGTCGTGGTGCCGCGAGGCGAGCAGCGACGCGGCCACCTTGTCGAGCGAACGGACGAACGGACCGGGGTAGAGCCCGAGCCCGAAGAGGATGACGAGCAGGCCCGTGAGCGCGATCCGCTCCCGGGGCAGGATCGCATGCCGCGGGGCGTCCACCGTGACCGGGCCGCCGAACACGCGAAACCACCCGCGGACGACGGCGATCGCCGCGAACACGGTGGTCAGGATCACGAGCAGGCCGGCGTGGACGTGATCGTCGAGGGTGCCGGCGATCATCAGGTCGTCGGCCACGAACGAGAGCGTGCCGGGAAACCCGAGGGCCGCGAGGCCGAACAGCAGGAAGAACGCCGCCAGCGCCGGGGCGTCGGCGAATCGGCCCTGCAGCGTCTCGATCGAGATCCGCCCGCCGCGGCTCTCCAGCGCCCAGGTGACCAGCCCGATGCCGGTCAGCGCCAGCCCGCTCGACACCCACACGGCGAGGGCCCCGACGATCTCGGTCGGCACCGTGCCGGAGAGCCCGGCGAACACCATCGCCGACTGGCTCATCGCCAGCATGCCCACGAGCCCGCGCACGTCCCGCTGCACCACGGCCAGGGCCGCGCCGTAGGTGGCCGTCAGGAGCGCCGCGTTGGCGAGCACCACGAGTTCGTGCGGAACCCCGTCGGCGTGCCCCACGAGCAGCCGCACCCCCGTGTAGGTGGCGACCTGCGGCATGGTGACCACCAGGGCGGTCGCCAGCGAGGCGCCCGAGAACAGGGCCGGGTACCACGAGTGGAACGGGATCAGTCCCTTGCGGATCATCACGGCCAGCGCCACGAGCCATCCCCCCGCGGCCCCGATCGTGCCGCTGCCGGGAATCCAGGGCGGATCCGCGACGAGCAGCGCCGTGCCGACGGCGAGGCAGGCCACCGCGATGCCCATCATCGAGCCATAGACGCGGGCCGTCGCCCGGCCGCCCAGCGTGCCCCGGATCGTGGACCACGTGGCCACGACCGAGACGGCCCACAGCGCCGTCAGCGCCGCGGGGTGCGACGTGATCAGGGTCGCGAAGGTGACGGCGGCGCCCGCCAGCAACCGCCGCACGCCCGCCGAGGCGAACGCGCGGCGGGGAGCCACGAGCACCACGGCGAGGTCGACGACCGCGACGTAAGGCAGGAGCATGGCCGTCAGTCCGTCGACGAGCACCAGATCGCCACCGGCGAGGCGGGGGCCGAGGCACGCCGGCCGGCCGGGCCCCTGGTGACACAGGGCCGCCACCACGCCCGCCGCCGCGAGCGCGACCGCAAGCGCCCCGATCGCGACCGCCCGCGGGTCGAGCCGGCGCTCCGTGACGCGGAGGACGGCGGCACCCACGAGCGGCGCCGCCACGCAGGTGGCGGCGGCGGCGAGCACGATGCGGGAGGTGTCGCTCATGGCATCCCTCCGGGGGCATCGTGCCGGCCGCCCGCGCCGTGCCCGCCGCCGAGCCTCTCGATCCAGCGCCGCTCGCCGCGATCGGCCGCCATCAGCACGGCCAGCAGGGGCCGGACGATCAGCCGCGCCACGAGCGTCTCCTCGAAACCGCGTTCCAGCGCGAGGTGGTAGAGGTGCCGCTCGAATCCCCTGGGGAGCAGCCGCACGATCGACCAGGAGGGCCGCCCCGGCGGCCCTCCGAGCGCGGCCGCCAGCTCGTGGCGGTCGTGCATCGCCGACGGGGAGCGGAGGATCTGCAGGCTGCGGAGCACCGCGTGGCTGCAGACGTGCACGAGCGGCAGGATCCGGAGGCCGAGGCCGATCTCGGCGAGGATCAGGCCGGCCTGCGTCATCGACGAATACGCGAGCCTGCTCTTCAGGTCGGTCTGCACGCTGCCGACGATCGCGCCGTGCACCGCCGTGCCGGCCCCGACGAGCACCAGCAGCCACGACGTGAGCGGCGCGGCGTCGAGCAGCGATTCGCACCGCAGCAGGACGTAGGCGCCCGCGTGGATCGAGAGCGCCCCGTAGAAGATGGCGCTGGAGGGAGTCGGCCCCTCCATGGCCAGCGGCAGCCAGCCCGAGAACGGCACCTGGGCGCTCTTGCCCAGCGCCGCGAACGCGATCAGCAGCGTGATCAGCCCGGCCGTGCGGCCATCCACGAGGCAGGTGGCGTGCGGCCAGGCACCGGCGAACAGCGTGGTGAAGTCGCCGGTTCCCGTCGCCCGGTGGATCACGACGCTCGCACCAAACAGGCCCACGTCGCACACGCGATAGGTCACGAACGCGCGGATCGCCGCATCGACGGCATTGCGGCGCTCATGGAAAAATCCGATCAGCAGCGCGGACGAGATGCCGAGAAACTCCCAGCCGGCGAAGAGCGCGTCGATGCTGCCCGCGAGCACCATCAGGTTCATGCCGGTGCCGAATAGCGCGAGCAGGATGAAGAACCGCACGAACCCGGGCTCGCGATGGAGATACTTCCCCGCGAAGGCGTTCACGAGGCTGCAGAGGCCCGTGGAGAAGCAGACATATGGCACCGAGAGCCCGTCGGCGACCAGGTCGATGCTGGCGGTGTGGTGGCCCACCTCGAAGAGCCGGCCGAGGTGGACCACGCGGGCGTCGAAGCCGCTGCGGACGAGCACGGCGAGCACCACGAGGGCGGCGACGAAGCACGAAAAGAATGCGGCCGCCACGATCCGCGTGGTGGGGCGTTCGCCGAGCGGTCGCCCGACGAGCGCGGGCAGTCCGATCGCCGCGAGCGCCGCGGCGGGAGCGATGAGCTGCCAGGCGACGAGCACGGCCACCGGATCCGTGGGCAGCAGGGGGGCGGTCATGCGACGGCCTCCCCGGACCCGTGGTCGCGTGCCGCGGGCCCGATCCGCGCCGGCGGCACGTTGCCCCGGTGTCCGCGGCACCACTCCCACGAGGATGGCGCGGAGGGAATCGTGTCGGTCTCGGGCGCGTACGGCACGAACGCGGCGCCGTCGCCCTGCGGTTCCTTGATCCAGATGCGACTTGGGCCGGGCTCGATGGCCACGAGGTTCACCCACCGTCCGTCCACCAGGGCCTTCACCGCCGGGAGCCTGTCGAGCGCGGCGGCGATCCGCTCGCGGGGGGCCTCGACCACGAGCAGCAGCCTGACCGGCTCGTGGATGTCGACCCCCTGAAACGGCAGCCCGGTGCGGAGGTCGCTGGCGTGGCCGTCCATCACGCCGATCAGGCCCGTGATGTTGTGGGGGAGTTTGGTGCCCGCGCCGTACACGAGCGGATCGACCCGCGAGAACAGGTAGGCGAGGTTGATGCCGCCGCAGACCGGGCCGACGGCGGCGAGCGTCCGCTCGAGGATCGCACCGTCACGGTCGGCGTCGGGATCGTAGGAGACGAGGAACGAACGGCGGTCGAGAAACAGGCCGCGGGTGCGGTCGCGGCGGCCCACCACGCAGACCGCGTTGCTGGCATGCCCGTATTCGGGACGCACCTGGGCCAGGTCGGCCGCCCGCCCTTGCACACGGCGAATCGCCTCCTCGGGGGTGACGTCCCCGGGAACCGAGTCGAACCGTCGGCACCGCTCCTGCGCGTCGCGGCGGCCTGCCGCGACGCACAGCCGGCGAAACGCCGCGAACTCGTCGTGGTGTGTGAGGGGCGTCGCCTCGACGTCGTACCACGTGATCGAGCTGGTGCACGTGTCCTGCATGCCGGCCACGAACACCGTGTCTGCCGGAATCGCGAGGCCGCTTGCGGCGAGCACGGCCCGCACCCCAGGGTCGTTCGCCATCGAGACCACCGCCCGGGCATTGGGCCCGCCGCGTCCGCCGCCGCACGCGCCGCAGTCGTAGGCGCTCTCGTGCGGGTTGTTGAGGCTCGTCGAGCCGTGGCCGATGATCGCCACGAGCCGGGCGAAGCCCGCGGTGAGGCCGATGTCCTCGAGCAGCCGGCGGACGATGCCGGCCATCTCGTTCACGTCGAAGCCGGGCAGGGTGCCGTCGGGAAGCCGCGTCGCGTCGCGGCGGACGAGCTCGAGTCGGGTGGCGATCCGGCGCCGACCCAGTTCGGCCGCGCGGGCGGTCAGGCCGGCCGTGAGCCGTGGAAACGCCACGCGGGCCACGAGCGGGATCGCCGCGATCGCCCCGCCCACCGAGGTCAGCAGGCCGCCGCGGAGCAGCGACTGGCTCCCCTGGCTGACGCTGCCCCGCAGCCGGCCGAGCGAGCGGCGGATCGACTGCCGGAAGCGGTGGTCGGCGAGCGCCCGCTCCTCGGGCACCTCCGTCACGGTGTGGCCGGGCCGCATCACGATCGGGCAGAGGGGGACGGCATGCCAATCGTCGATGCCCTGGAAGTACATCGGCACCGCGAAGAATCCCGCCGCCCCGAAGGTGACGACGTCCGGGGCCAGTTCCTCGAGGCCGCGCCGAAACGACTCGCAGCGATCGTCGATGCAGAGCACCGCCTGGACCCGCGGCTGGACCCGCGGCTCGGGCGGGGCCGCCGGCGATCGTCCGGCGTGGGCGGCCAGGGCGTCGAGCACCTCGATGCGATGCCGCCGCTCGTAGGCGAGATGGAGCAGCCGGCGGCGGGCCACGGAGTCGAAGGCAGCGATCGCGTGCTCCAGCTCCGCGACCTCGTTGTCGCCGAGGGCGCGGACATCGGCCGCCGTGAGCCCGAGCAGCTGCGACACCTGGTGGAGCAGAAACGCCCTCGCCAGGCTGCCCGGGCCGCGACGCGGCGGATGGCGGTCGCGGAGTTCGGTCCACAACCCGGCGAGCCGGCCGCCGGGCGTGTCGCGATCGGCCGGATGCCCGACCGCGTCGGCCGCCCACTCGGCCGCGATGCGGTCGAGCACGAGCCGCAGGGCGAGGAAGTCGATCAGCCGCACCGGCAGCGCCAGCACCGGAGCCCGGTCGGGGCGTTCCTCGAGCTGGCGGATCATCCCGGCCCAGCCGCGGAGCGCCACGAGCGAGGCGGTGAGAAACTCCGCCCGCGAAGCCTCGGGCACCCCCAGCCGCTCGAGTTCCTCCGCGATCACTGCGAGCGCCGCCGGCCGGCCGTTGATGCCGCCGTCGATCATCCGGCGGAT